>JACUTO010000004.1 GCA_014859755.1 Candidatus Bathyarchaeota archaeon | reverse complement strand
TTCTCAGCGTGGAAGGTTTTGTGGGAAACTTCAAGGTGAAAATTCGGAAGAACCCGAGATACGTAATTGCTGAGAATTGCACGGGCTGCGGTGAGTGCCGAGACGTTTGCCCCATAGAGTTCCCTAACCAATGGGACATGAACATGGGCGTGAGAAAGGCAATTTCGGTTCCCTTCGATCAGGCGGTTCCCCTCGTTTACACCATTAACTTGGATTACTGTATTGAATGCTACAAGTGTGTAGATGCCTGTGGAGCCCGTCAAGCCATCAACTTTGATCAAAAACCCGAGGAAATCGAGCTTGAAGTAGGAACAATCATCACTGCAACTGGATTCGACATTTACCTACCATACAACAGCAGTCTATACGGCTACGGCAGATACGACAACGTCATCACGGCACTGGAACTGGAAAGGTTGATTTTGGCCGCTGGTCCAACCCGTGGGAAGGTTGTGCGTGCCTCTGATGGGAAAATGCCGCACAGCGTAGTCCTCATTCAATGCGTAGGTTCTAGAGATGTGAACAAGTACGAATATTGTTCAGGTTTCTGTTGCATGTATGCCCTGAAACATGCCGTCCAACTTAAAGAGAAGTATGGAGACGATGTAGAGGTTTACATCTTATATATAGACATACGCACCCACTTCAAAGGTTATGAAGAATTCTACCGAAGAGCTCGTGACCTAGGGATCAATTTCATCCGAGGAAAAGCTTCACAGATAATGGAAGACCCGAAGACAAAAAACCTCATCATACGCGCAGAGGACATGACACTTGGAGAACCAATCGAGCTAGAGGCTGAACTCGTAGTGCTGTCTACGGCGGCTATTCCAAGCAAGGGAACCGAAGAGATGGCGAGAATCCTTAACGTGACGCGTGGAGCCGACGGTTTCTTTATGGAAAGCCACCCGAAGCTCAAGCCCATCGACACAGCCACGGACGGAGTCTTTCTTGCTGGAGCTTGCCAAGGGCCGAAGGATATACCTTACAGCGTGTCGCAGGGAAGCGGAGCCGCGGCACGAGCGGCAACCATCCTTTCTCAACCAACTTGGAAAATCGAACCCCTCATCGCCGTGGTGGATCCAAACAAATGCCGAAACACAAAGGTGAAGTGCGGCATATGCGAGAAAAGCTGCCCTTACGGAGCCATAAAAGCTCCTGAGGGCCAGCCCGCTCAGGTTACAACGGCTATGTGTCATGGATGCGGCACCTGCGTCGCCGAATGCCCATCCGACGCCATCACTCAGATGCACTTCACAGATGCACAAATCTTCGCTCAAATCCGAGCCGCTCTAGAGGAGAATCCCGAAGATAAGATACTGGGCTTTTTCTGCAATTGGTGCAGTTATGCAGGCGCGGATCTTGCTGGAACAAGTCGCTTTGAGTATCCGCCTACTCTGCGAGCGATACGGGTAATGTGCTCGGGGCGAGTGGATCGCGACTTTGTCTTAGAGGCTTTTAGGTTAGGCACTGGCATGGTGCTAGTGGCCGGCTGTCACTTGCCTTACGACTGCCACTACATTTCGGGGAACGTGAAGATGAAGGCAAGAATGGAAGCCTTGGCAAAAATGTTCGAAAAACTTGGGCTCAGCCCTGAAAGGTTCAGGATAGAATACGTATCGGCGGCAGAGGGCGTCAAATTTGCCGATCTCATAAGGGAAATGACTCAGCAAATGGAAACGTTGGGAAAAGAGAAAATTAAAGCAGAAAATGAGAAACTGCGACCTACACTCGAGAGGATGCTTTCAAAAAAGAAGTAATTATGTAGGTCTTGAAATCATGTTTCTTTCAGAATTAACTTCACGTTATGCTGACATTTTGTATTTGGAAGTATCTTTTTGCTAGAAACCGTATTCGTTCAGCGTTCCTTCCATTTTTGCCGATGGCAACACCCTTGTATCTAGGGTTCACGGAGACTACGGCAATTGTTTTTCCGTCTGGGCGCTCGGTTATGCGTATCTCATCTATCTTGGCGGGTTTCAGAGCGTTCCTGATAAATTGGGTGGGATTTTCTGAGTGTTCTATTACTTCATGTTTTTTTCCAGTCATTTTTTCTAGGAGATGGATGTTTTTGCCTCTCCTCCCTATGGCCATTCCAATATTTCCTTCTTTTACGACGAAAATTATTCTGTTGAGATCGTTGTCGACTATGCAGTCTTTCACAGTTGCGCCTGTTATGCTTTCGAATAGGGCGATGTAGCGCATCTCTCGACTCGTGAATTTTATTCCGCTAGACATTCTCTGCCTCCGTGAGCTTGAGGATGTCTGAATCACCTGGTTCCCTTATGGTCAAGGCTGAAACCTTAAACGGTTTTCCACATACCGCGCCTAAGTCTATTCTGTTCCCTTTATAAATAGTCACCGGAATGTTAGAAAGCTTACAATAATATTCAATGTCTCCGCGAATTTTCTGTGGACAGTTTGATGCAACGATTATTAACTTAGCTTTTCTTGTCTTAGCACTGTTTATAGCATTATTAGTTCCAAACAGGACCTTTCCGGTTTTCACGGTGGTGACGATAGCCTTGTTTACGTCGATCATTTTGTTTTCTCTCGACCAGCAGTTGACATATAAAGATCCACTAAGCCTGTGCCAATGGGTATGGATTGTCCCACTATAACGTTTTCGGTTACTCCCTTCAGAGGATCGCTTTCCCCTCTGATGGCTGCCTCAACTATGTTTGGAACCGTGATCTCGAAGGCTGCCCTTGCAAGAACGCTGGATTTTTCTCCGCTGATTCCATGTCTCCCTATTTGCCGCACATCGCCGGTTGAGGTCATGATGTCGGCCACCAACATAACATGTCGTATGTCCACGTCAAGGCCCTGCTCCTCAAGAACGCCCATGGCTTCTCTGATTATCGAGTTTCTGGCCGCTTCAACTCCCAGCGTTTTGGCGATTTCATGTACATGGTTAGTGGTTGTTCGTGTTGGATCCACACCGTAAACGTCAAGGGTTCTCGGCAAGTTAGAGCCGTCTGTTCGTATAACCCACTCTCCCTCCTCCTCGGTGACAAGAACTCTGCGAATGCCCGGTGCACCTTTCACATACTGGTCAGAGATCTTGTCTAGGAGCTTCTTAAGATCTGTTGGTTTATTAGGTTTGATTACCAAGAGACCATTCTTGACTTTTACTGTATAATTCGGTATGTGTAGCATCTCAGGTAACTCTTCTGCCGTGACGGCACGTTCTTCCATCATGCTAGGATTAAGTTTGATGACAACCGCTTCTTGCTCGGGATCTATGTAAGGTTCAGCTTCTATGATGTCTTCTATGTTTGTGCAGATAATGTTGCGAGCGATTTCGGTGGCTTTTTCCTTACTTTTGCGATGCTCCTTGTCTAGGTAGATTGCCATTATCGGAGTGGAGGGTGTTCGTCTAGCGTCGACTATTTCGATAAGGCGGGGTAAGCCGAGAGTTACGTTTTGTTCCCGGACCCCAGCGTAGTGAAACGTTCGAAGCGTCATCTGAGTGCCAGGCTCGCCCATGGATTGGGCAGCCACGATTCCAACAGCCTCACCAGGCTCGACGAGAGCTCGTTTATAGTTTTCTAAGGTTAAGTTGACCGCTTGATCAACTCCTTCGCGGCTCAATTTGGCTTTGGTTAACTCAGATTTTAGCTCTTTCACAAGAAGGGGCGTCAACTGATATTCAACCTCAAGAAGGCGTTCTCTGATGTGCTCTTTGGGTGCGGGTTTATCCTTTTCCATCACGATCTTTACTTGTTCAATAAGACGGCTGACGTTTACAGCTTTTCCATGATCGCTTTTAGCTGGGTCAACTCCGTCTTCTCCATATCTGAGTTGAACAATATCGCCAATCGAGTTTCGAACGGTTCCGTCGTACTCGACGCGCAGCTGTTCCAAGGCGTTAATGAGTCGTCTCTGCATGTAACCGCTTTGTTGCGTCCGCACGGCTGTGTCCACTAACCCTTCTCGTCCACCCATGGCGTGGAAGAAATATTCAATGGGATCTAGACCATGCTGATAAGAAGAATACACGAAGCCTCGAGCTTTCGGGGAAGGATCCCCTGCTTTAAAATGTGACAAAGCTCGATTAACGTATCCACGCATGATCCGTTTTCCTCTTACAGACTGTTGGCCAACACAAGCGGTCATTTGACTTATGTTAAGGTTGGATCCACGCGCTCCAGTTCTCGTCATGATTATTCCCGAATTGTCTACTTCAAAGTCTTCGTCGGCAACTTGCCCAGCTTTGTCTCTAGCCCCGGCTAGTTCGTTCATTACGTAAATTTCAAAGGATTCGTTGAGGGTCTGGCCTGGAAGCCTTGGAAGCGTGCCGTCGCGAAAAGCCACTATTAATTCCCCTATTCGTTTTTCAAATTTCCCTAGTGTTTTGTTGATTTTCTTTTGAGCAGTTTCAGATAATTCAAGTTCGTCGAAAGAGAAGGTGAAGCCCCGCATGGTAATAAAAAGCTTGAGAAGTTGACATATGCGATTTAGGAACTGCCGTCCAGCTTGGGCGCCGTAATCCTTTATTATCCGATGAAGAAGACTCTCTGATTGTTCAGCTCCTATGGAACGTCTATCGATCACGCCACACTTTAATTTTCCATCTTTAACAACCACATAAGCATCGTAAGGACATTCTTCGCAGAGACAATGTGAACAATTGTGGCAAGTGGTCGCCTTCAATACGTAATTTAAATCCTTCGGAAGAAAGAGGCTAAATATCTGTTTTCCAGTCCAAAAAGGCCTAGGTTCCTTGATTTCAGGTTCGGGAAGAGGTCCCTCATAACCCGCCGCTACAAGTAGCCTGCAAACTTCTTCCTTCGTGAGAAAGTTGGATTTTCGAGTGAAAAGATAAGCAGACGTTATGAAGTCTCGAATTGCCCCTATGATGGGACCTCCAAATCTTGGCGAAAGAATTTGATCTTGAACCTGCATAAGGAGACGCGCCTCCGTTTGCGCTTCTTCACTCTGCGGCACATGAAGGTTCATTTCGTCTCCATCAAAATCAGCGTTGTAGGGAGGACAAACGCATAAGTGCAAGCGAAATGTCTTATGCGGTAACACTCTAACATAATGCGCCATGATGGACATCCGGTGAAGAGATGGTTGTCTGTTAAAAATGGCGATGTCACCATTCCTAAGGTGACGCTCTACGATGAAGCCGGGTTCTAAAGCTTCGGCAACTTTTTCTCGTTCAGCAACGAATTCCAATCTAACACGTTTACCGTCTGGTCTCACGACATAAAGGGCGCCGGGATATTTTTCGGGACCATTGACAACCAGCTTTCCCATTGCATCAATATTCCATACAGTAACCTTCTCGGGCATAGAAAGCCTCGTGGCAACGTCCAAGGGCACTCCAACTTCGCTGATATCAAGATCGGGGTCGGGGGAGATCACGGTGCGCGCTGAAAAGTCCACCCTTTTCCCGGAGAGGTTACTTCTAAATCTCCCTTCCTTCCCTTTAAGGCGTTGCGACAAGGTCTTAAGCGCTCTTCCTGAGCGATGTCTAGCAGGAGGAATTCCTGAAGCTTCATTGTTAAAGTACGTAGTTACGTGATACTGTAGAAGCTCAGATAGGTCTTGGATGATGAGCGTTGGAGCTCCTGCCTCCATGTTTTCCTTCAATCGCTGATTGATGCGGATAACGTCAACGAGTTTATGAGTTAAGTCGTCTTCGGACCGGATACCTGATTCTAAGGTTATTGAGGGTCTCACATAGACTGGTGGAACCGGAAGAACCTGTAGGACCATCCATTCTGGTCGAGCGCTCTTTGGGTTGAAACCAAACAATTCAAGATCGTCGTCGGGTATCCGTTCAAGTCGCTCTCGAACCATACTTTGTGTTAATCTTTGTGCTCCTTCCTCCAAAATCTCGTAAAAGGTTGTGGGTTTTGCGAATTCTATTTTAAATTGCTGGGCTCCACAATGGGGGCACTCTTTTTTCTTTGCTTCCTTTAACATTTTTTTGTAAAATTCGCTAGGCACTATTCCCATCAGCATACGAGTATGCCGAATTGTGTCCCTGATTTTGGCAATTCGGATGTCAGACAGTAAGACACGCCCACAGTTTCTACATGTGGCCTGAAGAAGGTTGTAGATTATTTTGGTGAATTCTATGTGAATAATGGGAACCGCCAATTCTATGTGCCCAAAATGTCCCGGGCATCGTATGGCGGTGTTTCCACAGGTTTTGCATCGTTGCCTAGGCTCAAGTGTTCCTAACCTACCGTCCATGAGCCCCGATGTTATCGGGGCTCCATCTTCATCGTAAGTGTCGGCGGTTTGTATCTCTGCAACAGAAAACCTGCGTATGTCTTGTGGTGAGATTAATCCGAAATAAAGTTCATCTATGACCTTGTGAACGGCTTCTTCCATCGCCATTTTCACGCTCTCTCCTCCAATTTGAGGTAGGGGGCTACGCAGAGGCTCATCAGTTCTTGTAGAAGAAGCTTGAAGGCGTAGGAAACGATTACTGGAGAAATCTGGGCTTTTTCTTCACAAAGTCGACACATATACCTGCGTTGCTTAATATCATAATAAGCGATGAAGCCGCAATTTTCGCACACATACAGAAGGTATTTATCGGATTCCTCAAGCAACCGATCTCTCAGCAGCATGGCAGCGCCATGTCCAATCAAACAGTCTCTCTCCATCTCGCCAAACCGCAATCCGCCGCCCCTTGCACGCCCCTCGGTCGGTTGACGCGTCAACATTTGAACTTGCCCTCGGGCCCTTGCGTGAATCTTATCTGCAACCATGTGGTGAAGCTTTTGATAGTATACTATGCCCATGAAAATGTCGGCAACGAATTTCTCACCTGAAACGCCATTGTAAAGAATTTCTCGACCCGTATGGCTGAAGCCAAGCTTGACTAATTCTCTTTTTAATTGTTCCGGCCTCTCATTGGTGAAGGGTGTTCCATCAACTGGTCTACCTCTTGCTGCGGCAACCTTTCCAGCCATGGATTCGAGGAACTGTCCGATGGTCATTCGTGACGGCATTGCGTGGGGGTTAACTATGATGTCGGGAACGATGCCTTCTGGGGTGAAGGGCACATCTTCCTGGGGCACAATCATTCCTATGACGCCTTTTTGTCCGTGGCGAGAAGCAAATTTGTCGCCCAGTTCTGGGATACGTTGATCACGGACTCTAACCTTTACTAACTTACTTCCCTCACGTGTCTCTGTGATAAAAATATCGTCCACAACGCCGGTCTCAGATTGTCTCACATCAACGGAAGTGTCTCTCATGGTTGGGCCTTTGATCTCAAACTCTTTGTATTCCTCGAGGAATCTAGGTGGACTCGTTCTTCCGATGAGAACGTCGCCGCCAGTTACCTCGGATTCTAGGCTAACAATGCCGTCTGGTTCGAGAAGGCGGTAATATTGTTCGCCTCGATATCCTCTGATCCCCGTCTCTGGTACGACAAATCGGTCTCTAAGGCCGCCTAGGTATTGGCGGCACTCAGCCGCATAAATGCGATAAAATGTGGAGCGTCCCAAACCCCGTTCGATGGAGGCCTTGTTGAAGATGAGGGCGTCTTCCATGTTGTAACCCTCGAATGATACAATAGCAACAACGCAGTTTTGACCTGAAGGTCGAAGGTCGTATCCTATGATATCCATTGGCTTCGTCTTCACCAAGGGTGCTTGCGGGTTGTGTAGAATGTGGGAACGGGAATCAACTCGATGGAGGAAGTTGGTTACGTTTATCCCTAGAGCTTGCTTAGCCATAGCCGCCTCGTAAGAGTTGCGTGGAGATTGGTTGTGTTCGGGATATGGTATGATGGACGCGCATATTCCGAGAATGGTGTAGGAAGCAACCTCGACATGGGTGTGTTCAGGGGTAACCTCATCAAAATTCAGAGCAACAAACACGTTTTCTTCTTCTTCGGCGTCAATATATCCGATTATGCCTTGTTTAATAAGATTCTCCCAAGTCCATTCTTCGGAGCGAATTTTTTCGATGTGCTCTGGCTGTAATTTGGGTACTCCGTTTTCAACTATTATGAGGGGCCGACGTACACGCCCTTCATCGCAATTAACGTAAATCTCTTCTCTTTCTCCGTAAAGCTTTGAAAAATGAGCAACGTTGACTTCTGTAGATATTTCTCCTTTCCTACGTTTTCTCCTTAATTCATCTACTAACTCCTGCGGTGACATACAATAACCAATGATACAACCGTCCACGAATACTTTGGCGCCTGAAATTCGTAGGGCCTCATTTGTTTCTTGAACCGGAACCACACCCATTCGATAAAGGGTTTGCTTCATTTTTTCGGGATCTACGCTAACGGATGTGGAAGCAGCTAGAGCGAGGTTTTTTACCAAACCGCAGTTTGATCCCTCAGGTGTTTCATTTGGACACAATCGTCCCCAATGAGTTGGGTGCAGGTCTCGTGCCTCGAAGTTGGGCTGGCTGCGACTGAGCGGGGACTGTAATCTTCGTAGGTGGCTTAGGGTGGAAACCGTGTTTGTTCGATCAAGAAGTTGTGTGATGCCGACGCGGCCTCGCCCCCAGTTGCCTGTTGCAAGGGCGTGTTGAAGGCGGTCACTAATAATTCCGGGACGGACAGCAGCTGAGACCGTGATCATCTGCCGTTTGATACCCATCCGTTCAAGCTGGTATTTTATGTCTCGACACAGATTTCTGAAGGCTATTCTGAAAAGATCAGCGAGCAGAGGACCCGCGAGTTTTAAGCGTTTATTTTTGAAGTGGTCTTTGTCATCTGGTTTTCTTCTTCCAAGCTTCAGTTCGATAACTCGGCAAGCCATTTCTCCGAGGAAAAGCGCTTTTTCTACACGTTTTTCATTGGTTCGGCCAATGTGGGGTAGAAAGTTTCGGTCAATAATGTTCTCGGCTTTTTGGATGCGGTATTCTTCTACTTGTCCGTGAGCTACACGGTTTCCGATGTACATTATGGCATCTTTAACAGTGTCGAAGCCCGTGGCCTTTTCAAAGGAAGCTTCAAGCTCGTTTTGCACGATTTTTTCTGGAGAAACCGTTTCGGCGATTTCTTTGTCTGATTCTAGTCCGAGTGCTCGCATTAAAATCATAAAGGGTATTTCTGTGGGAACGCCTGGTATTGAAACGTAGAGGGTCCTATCAGACTTCATTCGTAGCTGAATTCTTGCTCTGAAACCCACCGTAGTAGAGAAGATTTTGGCTTGATAAACGGGTTTTGCTCCGCGCGTGTCTATGTCTACGAGGATACGGTTTGCAGCTAGATCCTCCATGGCGACAACGACGCGTTCGGAACCGTTAATGATGAAGTAACCGCCTGAGTCGTTTGGGTCCTCTCCGTGTTCAATTAGCTCTTCAGGGGTTAGTTGGGAGAGGATGCAGAGTTTGGACTTTAGCATAACTGGAAGGTTACCTATTAGAACGAGTTCGGGTTCTTGTTCTCTTCCATCGATTATTGGGGTCATTTCTAGGGCGAGGGGTGCAGCATAGGTTAGGTTTCGGAAGCGTGCTTCCATGGGGAAGATTTCGTGTTTTGTTCCATCGACCTCAGTGATGTATGTTCCACTGATTTTTGATTGAGGATCTATTATCCACAGTTGGCCGAGTTTTATGCTGTAGGGCATTTCTGGGATTTCGATGTTGATTTCGCCGGTTTCGTCTACGACTTCTTGGATTCCATGGTCGATGAATTTGTTGTAGGAGTCCAAATGTTGTCTAACTAGGCCTTTTTCTTTAAAGAAGGATTTTTGGAGAAGAAGAAGGTCGTCTTGTGAGATTTCCAAATTTGTTTAATTCCTCCATAAATTTATGTAATAAATGGTGAAAATCGAACGGTTTGTTACGGTTCTTTTCAAACTGGGAGTTTCCTCCGCTGGGTCGGCGTCATCCGACCCGAAAAGCCGGGTCTCCTTAATTGTTTCCAGTTTTGCTTTGGAAGCTATCAACTCAGAGGCTAAGATTACTCTTATAAACATTACTATTTTAGAATAAATGAACTCTTTTAGGGGTAGAGGGAACCCCCACGTCCTCCATCATGATTCGGTACCAAAACAGCACAATCGCCGAAAAAGTTAATGGCGCCCTGGCCGGGATTTGAACCCGGTACCCGTTACATGGCTTATTGCCACGCGAAGTCGGGCGGGCTTACTGCACCCGGCACATTGCCAAAGTAAGACAGCCGCCTATACTATTCCGGCATTGAGGAGGATAGCCTCCCTGTGACCGGACTATACTACCAGGGCATCCAATTTCCTTAAAGAAAAGAGACTTCTACTTAAGTTTTTCATTGTAAAAGGCGATGAAATAGTAAACGTTGAAGTTTCAGATGAAGCGTTTACTCTGTTTTGGCTTGTCGTGACGCTCGGAGCCAAAGGGCACCATAGACTACCATGAAGAAGAGTGCTATGCTGAATATGATTATGAGCAACTGCGCAGCCGATGTTGCTATTTCTTCAAACATGGTGCATCTACATTAGAATGGAGGGATAAGGCGTCCTAAAAAGAAAGTTTCGGGCACAAGAATGGTGGACAACTTGAAGTATGTAGAAGGCGGGCATATTGTGGTTTGCGTAATAGGAAGTAAAGAGTTATTTACTCAATCTTAGTTTGCGTAGGAATCTGCGTCGTCTAGAATCCTTTTCTTCTTTTTTCTTCACCATAGTCTCGACTAGAGCGTGAAAAATGGTGTAATCCTCAGAATTGGACAATAGTTGTTTAGTATCCCTCTTTTCTCTTTCCTTTTCCAACTAATCTCGCCCGAACAACACCACTGCGCGAGCATATTTGAACGATATTTCATTAGGTGAAATATGCTATCATTGGAAATACAGCCCAGACTTTCATGACCCAAACTTCAGATTACAAAACATTAAAAACGAGTTTTATTAGCACTTACAATCAGTTCACAAGATTTCTGATTAGGAGTGTAACCCTCATAACGTTGATACGTCGTGATGAAAAATGTCATAAGTTGTGATGTTTTTGCGCGCGCGAATTTAGCTCAACATAAAGCCTGTTATAACTCCAAGAATAAGACTGCCCGAAAATGGAATGTTCGACAAAAGCGGAGAAAGAAATTGCGACGCAGCAGTGGCGATTTCTCCTACACGCGCCGATAATTGAGCATAGTTGACTTCTATCACGTTGTCAAATGCGAAGTAAAAAAAAATTAAGGCAAAACCTCCCATCATTAGAGCAATTTTAAGGACTTTTTTAATCAAAAATCCAAGAAGGAAACCTCCAATTCCCCCAGTGCCCAATTGGTAAATTATTGGAGTCAAAATTTCGCTCATGAGCCATCCCCTGCGCCGTATCCACATACTTAATGGATGAGGATATATTTAACACATATGGGGCTAAAATATGTATTGTTCATGAATAGCACATACTTAGGTTAGCTTTTTATTCAGAATACGAATCGCAGATGCAAACTTCCTTTCATGATTGACGACATACAAGATTCAGCTTCAACAGCAACAAAGTCCCAAAAATCAAGACGAATAACGTTACTCATGCTGTTTAGCTTCTTCAATTTTCCAGCGATATTCTCCATATTTGCATTTGAATTTTCTTTCCAGAATACATTTCTACACATTCCACATCCGTGTGCGCGCGCAGAGGCGGGTAAGAATGACAAGGAAAAACGAGTAGAATGTTGATAAGCTATGCGGCTTGAAATATTCTTGAACCTTATCATTGTTGGGGTTAATAGAAGAAAATGAATCCGGGTCTAATCGAAGCCTTAAGCCAGATATTAATAGGACTAAAACACATTGGAAACGGCGTGTCATACCTGATAACGTTCTTCTTAGACGCGCTAGGCCTTTCAGCTTCTCAAGAACTCGTCAAACTCGCAACGATCCTGATTCTATTATCTGTCGTTTGGAAGTTAGGGTCCAAAATCACCAGTTCCATATTCTGGTTCCTTATTCTAGCGCAGTTTATGAGCCTAGTTAATCCATCTTAACATTATTCCGCCTTCTGATTAAAAGAAAAAGCGAGACTATACCAATCTGAAAATCTCGTAAACTTTTATGTAGAATGCGCGGCTATCACAATGCGGTGAAAATTTTGAGTGTTGGGGAAAAGAAACTTGTTGCACCATGTGGTCTATATTGCGGGGCTTGCATTGACTATCTGGTCTACAAGAACTGTCATGGTTGCGGTTGCGAATGCGGGAAATGTGCCGCTTCGAGGCATCATAAACAATGTGACATTTACAAATGTTGTCTTGAACAGAAAGGTCTTAGCACTTGTTCTGAATGCGAAGAATTTCCCTGTGCAAGGCTTATACGATTCTGCTATAACCCTGTTTGGTTGCATCATTTGTCAGTCATAGAAAACTTGCGAAGACGCAAAGCCATCGGAACAGAAAAGTGGCTGAAAGAACAAAAGGAAATTTGGAGAAATGAATGGTACCTTCGAAGATGGGTTTGGCTCCAAAAAGAATGCGAGAATAGGCTCAAACGATCCTTAGAAGAATCAGAAGCTATTTTCTCTGAGAAGAAATAGCTGTGCAAATTTTAGTAGAAGGGGTCGATATGAATTTACCAATCTTGCATTCATGCGAACAGAAAAAACGTTGCACGGTTGGCCATATTTCTACTGTATGAGGAAAAAGCGAAACATTCATGTGTCTTATGGGATAGGGATAGGTTCAGGTGAGAGAGATTTGGTTATAATTGACGTTCATGTGCATCCGTTAGTGTCAGAGACTCAGATTTTGGAAGAGATGGACAAGGCTGGAGTAGATCGTAGCGTATTATTGGGCACTGACACGGATCCGTTGGATGTCGATAAGCCTGAGATAAAGGAAAAGATGAGAAAGCGCTTTAATTCAAGCAAGCTTTACTCACACCCTTACTTTCTGTTTTTTCACCCCATAGAAGAGGGTGTAAAAAGATTCTTCTACGCCCTCATAAATCAGTATCCAAATTTAAAAAATTCTAATCTAGATGTAGCCGAGCTGGTGGAAAAGTATCCAAACCGATTCATTGGTTTCGGTTCAGTTAACCCGAACAAGGGTGAAGAATATGTGGAGGAAAAGTTGAGGGAGATTAGTAGGCTGAATTTGAGGGGTATAAAAATGCTTCCAACCCTCCAATTTTTCAATCCCTCCGAAAACAAGAATTTTGAGAGAATATGCGAGTATTGTGAGAAAAATGGAAAGATTCTTTCTTATCACACTGGTTGCGATCCCGGACCTTGGGAGATACCTGAATTGTCAGAGGATGCTAATCCGAAGTATTTGAAGCCAGTTTTGGAGAAGTATAGCCCAACGATAATTCTTACTCATACGGGCTCCTATAGTGCCTTAAAACCCGGATTGTGGCTGGATGAGGCGTTAGAGTTGGGGAAGGAATTTGAGAATGTTTACTTTGATTCGTCGGCGGCTAGTCATGTAATATACCAAAAGAAGGTTGTTGAGAGAATAAGGGAAAGCTTTGGCATCGAAAGATTGATGTATGGTTCTGACTTTCCAGTGGTGGAAGGAAGCAACATGCAGTATGAGGTTAACGTCATAAAAAACTGTCAGTATCTAACAGATGAAGAGAAAAACATGATTCTCGGCTTAAGCGCCGCAAAACTGCTAGGTCTTGAGGGAGCAACCTGAAAGTATTTGGAGATGGCGGGCCCGAGGGGAATTGAACCCCTGACCCCCGGGTTAAAAGCCCGGTGCTTTAGGCGCTGCCAAGCTCTTCCTTGCTAAGCTACGGGCCCTCTAGTTCTGAAAATCAGAGGTTAAATTAAGGCTTTCTATTTTCTCTCTCATGAACAAGCGGACATTACCTTTCAACAAACGATCAAAGAATCGGTTTCAACGTATGCGCGCGCGATCATAAGCATTTGCCCTCTGCTTTCAGCGCCTCTCTCAAAATTTTTATCGCACAATACTGAGAGCACATTGAACATGTTTCCGCGCTTTTCAACTTTATTCGCCCTCGAATTTTCTTTGCTTTTTCCGAATCCAAAGCGTTTTCAATCTGTTTTTTCCAATCGAGGTTGGCCCGAGCTTTTGCCATTGCGAGATCGCGGGCTGAGGCTTTTGCCCCAAGTTTCACGATGTCGACGGCGTGAGCTGCTATCTTAGTGACTATCACTCCTTCCTTCACGTCCTCCAATGTGGGGAGACCTAGATGTTCGGCAGGAGTGAGATAGCAAAGGAAATCGGCTCCTGCGAGTCCAGCAAGGGTTCCTCCAATGGCTCCGACGATGTGGTCGTATCCCGGAGCTATTTCTGTAACAACCGGGCCTAAGACGTAGAAGGGCGCGCCTTTACATATGGATTTTTCAAGTTGAATGTTGGATTCTATTTGATCTAGCGGTACGTGTCCTGGTCCCTCAACTATAGCTTGCACGTCCGCCTCCCTTGCTCTCTCAACGAGTTCTCCGATGGTGAGGAGTTCTTGAATTTGCGGCCAGTCCGTGGCGTCGAATATGCATCCTGGTCGAAGCCCATCTCCAAGGCTTAGGGCAAAGTCATATTTTTTGGCGATTTCAAGGAGGTAGTCGTAGTTGGCGTATAGTGGGTTTTCTTTGTTGTGGTGGAGAATCCATGCGGCGAGAAAAGTGCCTCCTCGGCTTACAATTCCCATCAAGCGAGGGTGTTTGGCAATTCTCTTGACGATTTGTTGGGTTACTCCACAGTGCACAGTCATAAAGTCGACGCCGTCTTTGGCGTGTTTTTCTATCGTGTTGAAGACGTCGTCCTCGTCCATGTAGATGATTGCTCCTTTATCCTTGATGGTTTCGATGGCAGTTTGGTATATGGGCACGGTTCCGACAGGTACATTAACAGCCTTCAATATCGTCTTACGTATCTCGTCCAGATCGCCGCTTGTGCTAAGGTCCATAACCGTGTCTGCACCATAATTCACCGCAATTTTTGCCTTCTCAACTTCCAAGTTCAAGTCGCACAAATCGGCGGAGGTGCCAACATTTGCGTTGATTTTGGTGCGCAGTCCTTCACCGATTCCTAGGGGAACGACGTTTTCGCGTTCCATGTTTCGGGTTATAACTACCCTTCCAGCGGCTACTCGCCTGCAGATCTTCTTCGGCGACTCATCCTCTTCTTTGGCAACAATTTTCATCTCTTCGGTTATTTGTCCCATTTTCGCGGCTTTCATTTGATTAACCATACTCAGTTCAGCCTTCCTAAACTTGTAGCATCCGAACGGTTCGCATGAACGAGGAAGGAGTGTGCGTTTAAAAAGCATTTCTGTTTGACAAATCGGAAAGACACGATTTATTAGAGAATGGCTAGTTCCTTACTAAGTTGTGGATTTAAAAAGGCTAAAAAGTGAACTTTTCTCCCCCTGCAAAAATGCGCTCCAGTGCAGTGTTAAGGTTAATCAGTCCCTCGTTTGTTTTCGCGGAAACAGGTATCAAAAGGAATCGTAACCCCAGCCGATGAATGACGTGCATCATGTCTCGACTGAGAAGACGTCTCGTTCCGCTAAGTTTCTCTTCTATCACCTCTTCCAAGGCTTTGGGATTGGAAGACCAGTCCACTATGCGATTAGCTTCTTCTGGGGGAAGGAGGTCGCATTTTGAGAGCACATGCAACTGTGGAACGAAGAAGCGGTTGTAAACAGCAGCTGAGAGGAACATGTTCGAGACGTAGTTGAGGGGATTAAAGGAGAAAACAGCGTCAAAAAGGTATATGATGGCCTTAGGCTCCTTTGTCAGCTCATTTGCTATGTAGGGTCCGCTGGCCCTGAAAGCAAAAAGCTCCATTTGCCCAGGAGTGTCAACGATAACTACGTCAGACTTGAGATCTTGAATTTCTCTCCCAAGCCTTTGAGCCTCCTCTGCTATGAGGTCCGCTGCCATGAGTAGGGCTCCGTTGGGTCCAAGCCCGTATTTCTCCATGAGTTCGTTGACGTTTATGTAGTTGCGGATGTCGATGTCGGGTACGTATGGCAAAGTCAAGACGCCTGGATCCAAGTTTACGGTTGCCGTCTTCTGTTTTCCGACTTTGAGCCATTCGTTAAGGGAGGCTGTGAGGAGGGATTTTCCTGAGCCAGCTGTGCCGATTATAAAAACGATGAACATTTATACATTCCTTCCATACAAGTGAAGTTGGTCGGACACCCGGATTTCCAATCATCATATTTCAGCGTCTAGCCTGCGCCTCATCTAAACCTATGATGTTAGGAAGGGTTGATCAAGATAGGTTTTTCGATACACTGTTGATCAGACAATGTATCTTTCAGTTGCTCTCTCAAAATCTTTCACGATCTCCATGACGCGTTTTGGCACGTCTATCACATCTATGGGGATATCCTTTAAGAGGGACCATGGTCCCATCTCTGCTAACTTTGTAGCTATGTGATCTTCGCCAAAAGATTGCCTAGAAATCTTGTATGCCAGGGGTCTAACTTGTGCTTCGCTTGGGCGTCCCAAAGCGTGAAGATATTCATGGAGCAGTAGGATGTAGACAAAAGCGTTTACCAGAAGCTTAGACTTTGTAGCCACTTCAACGATATGTACGAGGGCGCGATTTAACACTATGTTGTTAGTTCCTAAGGGGTGGTATGCTCCTAGGCGGAGGGGGAGATCATCGAGAAACAACATCATTCCAACTCTACGTTCATCCAAAGAACTCTTGACCGTATCTTTAACTATCTCCCAAACTTCACCGAATCCTTGTGCATTTTCCAGTCTAGAGCGATATTTCTTCACATTCTTTCATCGCGATATCCTTCGCACTCTGCTATTTTTGCCTTTTCCGTCCGTTAAGCAGAGTTTCTTCAACCGTGTCAATTTTCTGCTTTAATTGGCTTGATTTTTCCACCTTTTTCCTGAATCAGTTCGGAAAGTTGAACGAAGGCCTTGCTGACACGCTTTCTGGCAACACCGGAGTTTTTGGCTGTGGTGGAGAAATGAAACTCTATGCGAGAAATCCTTTCAGCCCCTTTTGGATGGGATTTTATATAAACGTAAGGATTGTCGTGCATCACCCGCTCAATGAGAGGGGCCGTCTCCGACTCTATAACCCCTGTAGCTTCTATGCTCATTTCAAAAAAAGTCGCGTCGCCCGCAACCTGCTTCAGAAGAGATGCAACCGACCCGTCAAATATGGCCTTCATTTCAGAAGGAACTCCGGGAAGAGCGAGCATAGTTATGTTTCCATGTTCCGTGATTACGCCTGGCGCGGTTCCAACGGGATTAAACAAAGGCTTAGCTCCTTCTGGAAGCTTCGCCATCTTGACTCGAGGAGGAGTCAACTCAGCCTTCTTTATTTTACCCTCATCCGCATACTTACGATACTTTTCTTTAACCATCGTCAAGGCTTCCTCGTTAATTTCGAGTTTGCATTCCAATGCCTTAGCCAGGCCCTCCAAAGTTTTATCATCAAACGTAGGACCTAACCCTCCTGTGGTTATGAGGAAACGAGGGTTACGCTGAATCGCTTCTTGCACAGCGCTGGATATTTCATCGACATCATCACCCACGATCGTGATGCGACGTGCACTTAACCCGAGAGTCGCGATTCGTTTGGCTAGCCACTGGGCGTTTGTGTTCAAGGTCTTGCCTATTAGAAGCTCGTTTCCGACGCAGATGATTTCCATGGGTTGAGCCATATAAACACCTTAACCTCACAGGAACTCAATTTATAGTGAAGATTATACGATAATAACTGCTTTGCTCATAGGTGAATATTAAGTCAAAAAGCTTGTTACCTACATGGTCTGCCAAAACACTATGTGTCTCGTCAACACTACTTTTTCTTTCCGAGCCACCACTTCAAGTATTCTTTTCTCTCTTTCTGTCGCTGATCTTCTTCAGTTTCAAATCGTGGCCTCAGTTGTTGACGTAGCTCGATGAGTTCTTGATGCGTGAGGGAAAGCCCGCAACTTTTGCACACATAGCGTTTCGTAGCGGAAACATATTGTAGTTCACCGCCGCATTCAGGGCAATAGCGCATGCGTCTTCGCCTTTTTCTTTTTATTTCCTCTGTCAAGATGTGATGTGGAAGGGTGAAAAATAGCTTTTGGTTTTGAATGGTGCATGACTAAGAATAGTTGATGAGGAAAGAGGTGACGTAAGAGTTGAGCTTCGGGAAAACTATAACATAGACGTCCAGATCAGTCCTTAATCCTTGGACCGTTTTTGTTGCAACTATGACTACACATTTATGTTATAAAGTTAGTTAAACCTGCCCCTTTAGCCAGTCCGATGGCTCTTTCCCTCTCTCCTCCTGTAAGTCTCCTTCGAAGCTCCGGTATTTCATGGGCTCTCCACTCGGGACGGTATTGAAACATCACGTTTGTGCGAACCCAAGTTCCAAGGTTTTGGGCGATCCAGTTCAAAATATTCTTTGTGCAACACTCGAGGTGTTCGGGTAGGACTAAGACGCGGATTATGAGTTCTCCGTATTTTTTGGCGTACAAATGGTTTCGAGTGCAGGCTTCCCAGTAACCGGGCGCGTCAGAAATCTTCTTGGCACACTCATTAGACCCGTACTTGAAGTCGAGGAGATACACATCCACGAATCCGGCGAGAAGTTTTCCTGTTTCTTCGCTGTAGTAGGAATTTGAGTTCCAAACCACCGGAACGTTCACATTCACGTGCTTGAAGGTTTCAAGCCACTGCTGAAGCCAAGGCGTAGGTTCCCCACCGACCAAGTTAACATTCCTGCATCCACCTCTACGTAGGCGTTCCACAGACCTAGCCAACTGCTCAGGCGAGAAAATGTCTCCTTTCTCGTACCACTGGGATATGGCCCAGTTTTGGCAGTGAAGACACCTTAGGGTGCAGCCTAACGTGAATATGGTTCCGGAGGGAACCAGTTCGGGTTCCTCGCCCATGTGCTCGAATATCGTCGAAACCGTGATCTGGGTTCCGCACTTGCAGTATCCCAACTCTCCCTTAAGCCTGTTGAAACCACACCTTCGGGTGCAGAAGTGACATCCCTTAAGAATGCGACTGGCTATCTCGATCTTTAAATCGAGATAAGATTTTTCTGGGGCGTCCAATTCTTCTAGGTGCTTTTGACGAGAATCGATCTCCTTTTCAAGACGGTAAAATTCTTCGGTGAGCTGATCATGGATCTTCCACAACTTTGTGAGTGAATTATTATTGTTGAAGTTAGCGGGCAATTTTTTGGCGATTAGAAACCTAGCTGGCTTGTCGTCTTCCATAACGTCAAAGTATCTTGACAAACTCGCTCGAGCCTTTTTATCCTTCAAAACAGCCCTTGCATCGGGTCTCCAGATCGCCCACATGCCTACTCACCTCAAAAGAACGCGTCTAGATTAATGTGTAGGGATAAGAGAAACCGCCTGGATTAAATTGACCCTTAATGGCAATGGTGTATGCACAAGCTGGACAGCGCATGTCCTTGGTTAGGCGCCACTTCTCGATCTCGAAACCGAAACGCTTGATCAACAACTCTCGACAATTGGGACAATAGGTGTTTTCGTAACGATGCCCCGGAACGTTCCCCATGTAAACATAGTTCAACCCAACCTCGCTAGACTCTTCGCAAGCCTGCTCCAGCGTTTTCAACGAAGTTGACGGGATGTCGGTCACTTGATAATTCGGATGAAACCGCAGCAGATGAAACGGGGTGTCCTTACCAAGGTTGTCCCGTATACACGTGGCGAGTTCGCGAATTCTCTCTATGGAATCTCCAATCTTAGGAACCACCAAGTTAGTCACCTCGACGTGTATGTGGTGTTTCTTCATTTCCCTCAGAGATTCGTAGATTGGTTCAACAGACGGAACTGCCGAGAACTTCTTGTAGAATTCTGGATCTCCTCCACCCTTAAAATCAACCGTAGCGGCGTCTAAAACCGGCGCTATCATTTGAACCGCTTCCGGCGTCATGTATCCGTTGGTTACGAAGGTGTTGAAGAATCCTTGTTTATGGGCTAGCGTTGCTGTGTCGTAAGCGTACTCGAAGAAGATTGTTGGTTCCGTGTAGGTGTAGCTTATCCCTTGGCAGCCATTGTCTTTGGTGGCTTCTACAACCTTTTCTGGAGGAAAGGCGTATCCCTTAATCTTAGTTTCTTGGCTTATGGCCCAGTTGTCGCAGAAGCGGCAGCGGAAGTTGCATCCGACTGTGGCTATGGACATGACCAGCGAGCCGGGGTGGAAGTGGGAGAGAGGCTTCTTGGTTATGGGGTCTACGCAGGCGGAACAAGCCTTCCCGTAGACGAGGGAATATAGTTTCCCCTTCTCGTTTTTCCTTACCAAGCAGAATCCCGTTGACCCCTCTGGTATAGTGCACCTTCTTCCGCAAAGGTTGCATTTCACTTTATTTTCCGGCAACTGCTCGTAAAGCATGGCTTCCTTCATCTTACTCCGTCTCCTCCAAGCGTATTCCGTTACCGTTCAACCTTATTGTTAAAGCCCTTGTCGCAGCCCTGAAACCTCTCCTAGATCCATCCAACTCGACGAGATTCGATTCTCTGAGCTTGTTGATGTGGAACCATATCGTCATACGTGGTTCCGAAGTTATTTCTTGCAGTTTGGAGATCGTCAATCTGTTTGGGTAGGCCTTTATTAGTTCCTGGAGTATGCGCACTCTGGTGGGGAGCCTTAAAGCCTCACATATTTTGTGACAGTTTAACTCCCTTGCGTTCATACGCACGCCACGAGCCTTATACTATTACACGGGTATGGAAGGATATACGTTTCTCATGCCTTTTTGTGGCGTAAGGCGCGCGCGGGTATTAAGAAACATATATATCCGATTTATGCCGGAAGACCGTAGAAGACAACGCTGTTGCCGTAATGCAGTTAAATTCATATGTAATTTAGCCCTAGTAAACTGAATGTTGATGAGGGAAGATGGCGTTATGAGTAAAACATCCGAATTATCAGGTTTTTATAGATTAACTCCTAAAGAAAGAGTGCAGATCGTAAAGGAGTTTGCGGGTCTAACCGACGAAGAAGTCGAAATTCTTCAGTCAACTGGTTCCTTAAAGATGGAATTAGCCGACCGCATGATTGAAAACGTTGTCGGGGCAATCCCTATACCTCTGGGGATCGCTGTGAATTTTCTCATCAATGGAAGAGACTACCTGATACCTATGGCAATCGAAGAGCCATCAGTGGTTGCTGCAGCCAGCTACGCTGCAAAGATGGCTAGATCAAAGGGAGGATTCTTCACAAGCAGCACCGAACCAATCATGATCGGACAAATCCAAGCTGTGGGCATAAGAGACCCCTACGGAGCAAAAATGGCGATTCTAGCAGCGAAAAACGAGATTATGAAGAAAGCCAATGAGCAGGATCCTGTGCTGGTTTCGGTGGGAGGAGGCGCTAAAGATGTGGATGTAAAAGTGATCGAGACCAACAGTGGACCCATGGTCATCACCGAGCTTTATGTCGACTGCAGAGACGCCATGGGCGCCAACGCTGTGAACTCCATGGCTGAGGCTGTTGCCCCCATGATTGAGAGAATAACTCACGGCAAAGTGTTCATGAGAATAATCTCCAACCTAGCTGTCAAGCGGTTGGCGCGGGCTTGGGCCGTCATAGCAAAGGAAGAGGTGGGTGGAGAGGAAGTTGTCAATGGCATAGTGGAGGCGTACAACTTTGCGGCTGCAGATCCTTTCAGAGCCGCAACCCACAATAAGGGCATACTTAACGGCATAATCGGAGTTGTAATAGCCACGGGCAACGACCACCGCGCCGTAGAAGCAGGAGCCCACGCCTACGCTGCTAGATCAGGCCATTACGGCCCACTGACGGTTTGGGAGAAAAACAAGGACGGAGACCTAGTAGGTTCAATTGAACTGCCGATGGCTGTGGGAATCATAGGCGGAGCCACAAAGGTACATCCCGTGGCTAAAGTAGCCATGAAGATTCTAGGCGTAAAAACAGCTAATGAGCTTGGAGAAGTGATGGCTGCTGTGGGTTTGGCTCAGAATCTCGGTGCGCTAAGAGCGTTGGCTCACGAGGGCATCCAAAGGGGACACATGTCTCTTCACGCTCGAAACATTGCGATCACAGCTGGAGCCACCGGAGACCTGATCGATTTAGTTGTTGAAAAGATGGTTGAAGAACGTAAAGTGAGATTGGATAGGGCAAAGGAACTGATAGAAGAGTATCGGAAAAGGGAAAAACCGTGATAGTGGTTCTAGGTCCAGCGTCTCAAGATTTAGGTCGAAAAGTCGCTGACATGCTGAAGTCAAGGGTTGTTTCAGTCATCTTCAAAACCTTCCCTGACGGAGAGTCCTATCTTCGACTTGACGGTGACGTAAAGGGCGAAGAAGTAGTGATCGTTCAGACCACCGGACCGCCACAAGACTCGCACATCATGCAACTTTTTCTGACGGTTGATGCGGCAAAGGACTTAGGAGCCGAGAGGGTGACAGCCGTAGTCCCCTATCTGGCTTATGCCAGACAAGACAAGAGGTTTTTGCCAGGCGAAGCAATTAGCATCGAAACCTTCATCAAACTTATCGAGGCATCTGGAACTGACCGATTCTTAACCGTAAACACCCATAAAGAAGGCGTTTTAAAGAAATTCAGCATCCCAGCGGAAAACCTCTCAGCCATAACTTTGCTGGCAGAACATTTCAAGAACAAGGGATTAGCTGGAGCGTTTTCACTGGCTCCGGATAAGGGTGCATTGGAGCTGGCTAAGGAGGCTGACAGGGTTCTTGACGGGGGATGCGGTTGGCTGCGGAAGGAGAGAGATCGTTTGACAGGAGAGATTAGGGTGGAAGAGCAAAGATTTAACATTGAAGGAAGGGATGTGATCGTCTTCGACGATATTATTAGCACTGGGGGAACCATAGCCGCCGCCGTAAAAATGTTGAAGACGCAAGGAGCAAAGAGAGTTTACGCTGCTTGTGTCCATCCACTACTAGTCGGCGAAGCGCAAAGGAAGATTATGCAAGGCGGAGCCGAAGAAATCGTTGGCACCGACTGCGTTCCCAGCCCCGTGAGCGTGGTCTCGGTTGCTCCATTAATCGCAGAAGCCCTAGCCAAAATAGGAGTCTAAAGGGTGGCTAAACTTTTCTTTCTGCTTTCAGGCGAACACCCAACCCTACCCTTCTCCGAGTTGAAATCCATCCTAGAGGCTGAAGGCCACACATATCAAATTTTGGAGAGGTTAACTCAAGTTTTGCGCGTTGAGGCTAATGTCGACAGCGTAAAATCCGTTAAGTCTAGGTCTGCCATGACGCGAGTTTGCTGTTTGGAGTTATTCAGCTGCGACGCCGTACTCGCCGAGATTCTAGAGAACATGCGTTCGGCATCTCTAGAAGGCTTCATTGAACAAGACGAAAGTTTCGCTGCTCGAGTGAGAAGGATAAGGGGTGCTACTCCTCACCTTATCGGTGTCGAACTGGAATGCAAGCTTGGAGAACTGGTTCTAAACAAGGTTAAGAAGACGAAAGTGAACTTGACGGCTCCTCAAAAGACTTTTTTCGGAATCCTAACGGACAACCGGTTCGTCTTCGGATTAAAGATAGCTGAGATATCGCCAAAGCCCTTTGTTGAAAGGAGACCCAGAAAACGCCCCTTTTTCCATCCAACAGCCATGCCCGCGAAACTAGCGAGGTGCATGGTGAACCTAGCTCAACCCAAGAAAGATGACTTACTGTTGGATCCCTTCTGTGGAACAGCCAGCATACTTGTGGAGGCTTGGCTTATAGGATGCCACGCGGTAGGATTCGACGTGCAACCCCACATGGTGAGGGGAAGTCTACAAAACCTTCTACATTATGGTGTGAAACCAGAAGGAATAGCTGTTGCAGACGCTCGCCATCTCCCGGTGGTTAGGGTTGACTGCATTGTTACAGACCCTCCTTACGGTAGATCAGCAACTACGCTTGGATGGGGCACCCGGCAAATAGTTGAAGATTTTTTGTCAGCCATTGAGGACGTGCTTCCTAAGGGGAGAAGAATTTGCATGGCGTCCCCAAAATCCATAAGAATAGGCAAGATTGGTAAGGAGTTAGGTTTCAAACACGTAGAATC
>JACUTO010000147.1 GCA_014859755.1 Candidatus Bathyarchaeota archaeon | reverse complement strand
ATCCCAGCGTGGTTGAACTTTCTGAAGCACTCAGCCACCTAGAAGGCGTGGAAGGGGTAAACGTAATCATTTACGAGATAGATCAACAAGTTGAAAACGCAAAGGTTATCGTTGCTGGAAGCAGCATAGACTTTGAAGGCATCAAAAAGAAACTAGAAGAAATGGGCGCTACCATCCACTCCGTTGATGAGGTTGCGGCTGGCAAAAGAATAGTTGAGGAAGTAAAAACACCTCAGGACAGATATGCCAGAATGTGAAGACGGGTTAAGACCCTATGAAACTTCTTGAAAAGATAAGAAATTACATAAGGATCAGCGAAGTCGCCCCGATGAGTTGAAGATATTTCATAATGAATGCCTTTGACGGAGCCACCACCATTTTGGGAATCGTAGTAGGCGCGTATGTAGCTGGAATAACCAACGGATTTTGGGTGATGTGATCAGGTTTGGGTGCAACTCTAGCCATGGGTTTGTCAGGTTTCGCTGGAGCATATATGACCGAGGAAGCTGAGCGTGCGAAGAAACTTAACAGCCTAGAAAAGTCGATGCTCACGGAGTTAAAGAATAGCGTGGTAGGCAAGGCGAGCCGTTTCGCCTCTCTGTGAGCTGGAATAATAGATGGAGTGTCTCCAGCTCTTGCAGCTGTGGTCTGTTTGGCGCCCTTTTTTCTCTCATCCCTTGGCTCGTTTTCGATTAATTTCGCAATTCAACTCTCCGTCGTGATCACCTTGTCGATAATGTTTTTGTTAGGCGTGTTTCTTGGAAAAATATCAAGTAGAAACATGTTCTTTCATGGAGTAAAAACGTTATTTGTAGGCTTGGTTCTTATGTCGATTTTCCTCGTCCTTAAAGCTATTTAATGGAACACCTTGCTTTTTCCTTGTCTGTAGCCTGTTTGAACAACGAAAAAGTTGATATTATTGGAACAGTTATTAGGAAGTTCATAAGACTACTCTAGAAACGTAAGCAAACAGGCATCAATCGTTGCGGAGAATGGGTAAAAATTGGGTGTTCGCGAAGTATTTGAGGTTCTATATTCTCCGGTTAAGGCTTTCAAAAAAATTATTGAAAAACCAGACTTCAAAGGAGTCCTCCTAATTCTAGTGCTCGTTATATTCTCTATGGTAGCTGTGGAATACGTTGCTGCCTCAAAGTTTCTTCTTGAAACTAGGACGCCTGATGATGAGAATTGGACTGAATCGACGACGTTTTGGGCCTCCAACGATAATCTCTCCCTCGACGACGTAGATTATAAAGCTGGCAATTACAGCGTCAAATCTTTCGTTTCTAATGGCACAAGCATCTGGATGAAAATAACTGATATAGGATCGTTTGATTGTTTGGAAGATACCGGCTACAAGGAACTATTTTTCTGGATTAAGTGGATACATGAAAATGGAGTCCCGAGTTCCAATGCAACTTTGCGATTATTTTCTGGCAGCGAAAGTAGTTACTTTGAATTAGACCTAACGGGTTTAATATCAACTTCAAGCGGTGAATGGAACAATGCAACTGTTCCCCTTGGTCCGGAAAGCCAAGGTTGGGATTCAACTGATTCAGACTGGAAAAACATAACAGGATTAGACTTTAGATTGGCATGGTTAACTTCAACAAATCTAACGATGAAAATCGATGGTTTGTGTTTTCGAAAATATGTTTCCCCTCTTGAGACAGGTGCATTTAGTGGAGCAATGATCCCTATTTTGATGTCGGCTGCTGTTTCCTTCTCCATGAATTGGATCCTGTGGGCTGGCATTCTACTAATGATCGCAAAAGTTTTTCGCGAAGAAGTGGGCCCGTGGACGGTGTTTTTCGTTATCATTGGGTATGTCTTTATAGCCACTGTGGTTTACACGATAGCCAGCGCAGTGCTGCTTTCGACGCTTCCAGCTTTGAACCTACCCTTGGCTGATGGCACCTATGTTTCATTTCACGAAATGTTGTATCCCTATTTGGCTTACCAAGTGTGGTTATATCTCCCTCTGGTAGGAGAAGTTTGGATAGCCGTGCTCTGTGCAACCGCAATACGCCTGTTACGTGGGATCACTTGGGGAAAGGCCGCAAGCATCTCTGTAGTCGCCTTTATCATAAGGTTTATCTTGAGATTCTTCTTCGGAGTCTGAAAAAACGTTTTCAAACTTAAATAATCTAAATAAAGGAGAACATTTGTCCTTATGTTTCATCGGGCTGGTGTTAACGTGACAGCCTTACTCGAAGCGAAAGGTTTGAAGAAAACCTATCGAATGGGCAAGGTTCTCGTTCCAGCGTTGCAGGGAATAACTTTTGATGTTGCAGAAGGAGAGTTTATAGCTGTTTTCGGTCCCTCTGGAAGCGGGAAATCAACTCTTCTTCATGTTTTAGGCGGCTTAGATAGGCCAGACGAAGGAGAAGTTTCAGTTGACGGCATTAGTTTTTCCACATTGAACGACAACGCGCTAGCCGAAGTTCGTCTGCATAAAATAGGGTTCATTTTCCAATTTTTTAACTTGCTCCCTAGACTTACCGCGCTGAGAAACGTTGAGTTACCCCTGACGCTAGCAGATTTGCCAGAAAAAGAATCCACTAAAAAGGCTGAGGAAACGCTGAAGCTCGTAGGCCTTGAAGATCGAATGAATCATAGACCCTCTGAGATGAGCGGCGGGGAACAGCAGAGAGTCGCCATAGCTCGCGCCTTGATAAACGATCCGAAAATAGTCTTGGCTGACGAACCGACCGGGAACCTAGACACGAGCACGGGAGGGGAAATCGTTCAACTCATGAAACGTTTGAACAAAGAGAAAGGACAAACCTTCGTCGTAGTCACCCACGATCCAGCCATAGCGGAAACAGCGGATCAAATCCTCTACTTAAAAGACGGGATGATTCAAAAAGTGAATAAAGGGCGTAAACGGCTATGAGGCTGAAAAGAATATTTTCCATGGCTTGGGAAAGCATGAGACAAAGGAAGTTAAGGGCATTCTTAACCACTCTAGGCGTGGTCATCGGAATCACGGCCATCATCGCCCTAGCCTCTCTAGGCGAGGGATTCCGTGTATCTATAACAGAGCGAATGGAACAAGGCTTTGAGCTAGACGTCTTAACAGTCATACCAGGATCCTTTTTTGCTGGGGGAATTGAAAAGTTTACAGATACTGAAGTAGCAAAGGTCAGGGGAGTTTCCAACGCTTCTGTCGCTACGCCAGTTATACGCGCGCCCCTGAGTGTAAAATTGTACAATGGAGACAAGAACGTGACTGCATTAGTCGCCGCAGGGGTCAATTTTACAGAGTTCGCCGAGGAAGTTTTTCTCGACAGATTCCGTTTTGAGGAAGGCAAAATGCCAGAGCCAATCAAAAACAACACTTTGATTATGGGATACAAAGTTAACCATCCGAACGAAACGGAACCCGCTTTTGCCCACCCTAACGATACGGTTACAATGCCGGTAATCGTTTCCATTGATCCTTTGCCAATTTTCAAAAACTATACCTTCAATGTTGCTGGGACATTGGAAAAAACAGGCACAGCGGGATTAACAAGCTTCGACTATTGGATTTTTATACCTCTAGAAACAGCCAGAAAAATTTATGGAAATGCTACAGATTTAATCTTCGTTAAGGTTCCCGACCCAGAATTGTCTGAAAGCGTCGCCGAAGACATTGAAGCCCTGTTTCCTCCGTACCGAATAACTGTTCTTGTGCCACTCTCTTTTATACAACAAGTTAATTCCATATTGAACATGGTTGAAATCTTCCTCACTTCTATAGCTTCCATCGCCTTGCTAGTTGCGGGAATAGGAATAATGAACATAATGACCGTCTCTGTGATGGAGAGAACCCGCGAAATAGGGATACTCAAAGCCGTCGGAGCAAAGAGTAGAACCATACTGACAATGTTCCTAGCTGAGGCTGCCTTAATAGGGGTCGTGGGCAGTCTAATAGGGGTACCAACGGGTTACGGGATATCCCATGTTTTGAGCTATGTTTTGTCAAGCTTTGTTTCGCCACAACAAAACCGTGTGCTTCAAGCAGAAGCGGAGCGCGCCGCTATTACCCCCATCTTTTCTTGGTCATGGGTGATAATTGCAGTAATTTTTGGAATAGCCATCTGCATACTCTTTGGCTTGTATCCAGCGAGGAAAG
>JACUTO010000146.1 GCA_014859755.1 Candidatus Bathyarchaeota archaeon | reverse complement strand
ATTTACACCTCCAAGGATGATGAAAGAGGCTAGGTTCCCCTACCCTCAACTCTCAGGCTTACGTTTTCGCGCTGTCACTAAGGCGCTGTCTTGATGTATGGACCGAATGTGTTGCCCTTCGCTGTAATCACTGCAAACTCGTACTTGACACCCGATGTAAAGCTCTGTGTTATTCTGATGGTGGCAGGGTCGCCGGGTTCTAAGGCTGAAGGGGTTATCGTTACGTCATCAGCCGCTACGCCGCCCACTTGAACCTGGCTTATTGTAAGGGCCCCCGATCCAGTGTTTTTGACTGTTATTTCAATGTATGTGTTGTTAGTGCCCCATGTGTAGCTGGTGAATGTAAGTTCTTCTGTTTGCATGAAGGTGAAGGTCAGTGCTCCCATCCATGCTGCGACGGCGATGGAAACTGCGACGGTCACTGCGATCAGTATGATTGCTGCGACTACTGGGCTCAAAGCTTTCTTACTCTTTAGGAGTTTTTTCATTTTTGGTTTTTTCCCTCCTTTTTAGAGTTCACAAGAGAGATAATACAGTATGAAGATTTAAATCTTACGACTTAAGACACTATATTTTAAAGAAAAAAACCTCACTGTCTACGGCTACCCAGAGCCGCCTCCTCGACCGGCTACTTTATCTTTCTGAACAACTCCAGAAGGAGCTTAGCTACCTTCTCACCGAACTCGGTTTTCACATAATATTTCTTCAACGGATCGATGGCCACACTCTTAGCCAGGCCTAGATCTTCAATCTCCATCATCCTCGACCTGAAGGTTCCGTCGCTGAGGGTTAGATTCAGTTCCTGCATGAGGGCTTTAGCGTTCTTCCATCTGCCCCTTTCCAGGTGTAACAGAAAGATGCAGTCAATGGCGTGGTCTTTCTCCAGCATCGATTTAATGGCGAAAAGTTTTTTGTCGGTGAGAATGCTTTTTATTTCTTCCTCTGCTGCCAACTATTATCCCAACCGTAGTCTTTGTCTGGTATATTCTTGCTTACTAAACATTTAACTTTATATTACGATTTCTGACATAATTCTCATTACACAATTCTTCGGATGAGGTTTCTGTTTGTAGATAGTAGTCTTTTGACTGTCAATGGAAAAAATTTTTTGGGACCAAAAAGGGGAAAGCTTTCTTCTGTGTAGTCTAGGGATAGGGGAGAGGGCTACATATAGCCTCAACATGGTTCGGTACCGAAAAACCGAAACATGCCTCATTTGTTTGGCAAAAGAAAAAATGCATTGTCGGACAATAGTCGCCCTCGCTCGGTACATAGCCTCTCCTGATTTTCCTTTATAAAAGTGGGATGTTGGCGAGTTGAGTTGCGTGCAAAAGGGAGTTATGTTCCCACTTTTCTAGTAGCGATAAGAATAATTAAATTGATAATCCTATAAGAACAACAAAAGCAACGACCCAGTATTTTCCAAAACCAAAACGCTACACGGACAACAAGAAATAAAGCCGATCTGGTTGCCGGACTCGGCCCGCGCGCCGTGGGTTAGGTTCACATATATGTTTACATTTCACGTTTTTTGGCGCCGGGGAATATGTTCAGACCTCGGTTTAAATTCTCGGCCTAGTCTTCGAAGTTCAAGTCTCCAATGGACATAAACGTTCATCGGATTTTGCGCAGATGCTCTTGATCTGAGTGGGGACCGTGATTTAGAACATCTTTGAGAAATCATCGTAGACTTTTTTTCCGTGTCCGATGAACAGTATGACCACCTGATTTTTGTCTCTATTAATTTCATAAATGGCGCGGTAGTCGCCGACTCTTAGGCTCCGGAACTCAGAGTACTTCAGGCGCTTTCCAACTCTTTCCGGAAGATTTCTTGGTTCCCTCAGTTTCTCTGTTATCCTTGACCTCGTCTGTTCCTCGATTTTCTCTAGGGCTTTAACAGCTTTCGGATGCAGAAGTACGGTGAAGGTCACTACAATTCCTCTAAAGGAATGAGAGCCTCAGGATGTTTCTTTGCTTCTTCGCTTCGTGTCATCAACATTCTGAAGAATTCACGCGTCTTTTCCCTTTCCTCATAAAAGCTTACTATTGTCCTTATGGCGTCGCTTCGGCTCTTAAATCGCCCTTCCGCTACCCATCTGTCTATTTCCTCAAGCGTTTTTTGAGATAATCTAAGCTGAACCTGAGTCATCGAATCACCGTAAACAATACTGTTTACAAGACACTTAAACCTTTCCCCAACAGCAAACAGAAGGAATACGATTAGCGCCGGGGGTTAGGTTTAAATTTACGTTTAAATTTTACGCGAGAACTCTGTCCCAATAAAGGCGGTGAAGTTCGTGAGTTCAAATCCCGCTCCGCGCCAAGGAATGAAGCCGCGTAGTACTCGAAGTTTTTTGAGATGCTGTGGGAGCTTTTCGTGAACTTGTCTTATTTAAATTGGTCATTATGGTTTATTAAATCCCACTGAGGGATTTGGGTTCAAAGGAAAATCCCATGTAGAAGGAATTGAAAGTTGTGCCCTACGAAGGAGAAATAACTCTACGCCTCTGCTGGAATCGGTTTTCGCATCTTATCTGCTTCTTTTTCAGCGATTTGCAGCGATACTTTCTTCTCGTATTCTCTGAGCATACTCACAAGCGGGTGTTCTGGATTTATTCTGTAAAGCTTGGCCTTCCCAATTCTTCTGGAAACTTTAACTATCTCGTATTCTTCTAATTCTGGAAAGTACTTATAGAAGGTCTGCTTGCTCATTCCTAAGGCTTCGATGACCTCTTTCTTCGTGAAGTCAAACATAGGGTTGTCTAAGAAAAAGTCCACTATTCTTAACTTGGGCGAATTCCCTAAGGTCTTGATTATTATGGACGAGTATTCATTTCTCGTGTAGAGTTCTTTTGTCATACTGGTTTCCTCCAATGCGCGAGCAATTGCACAACCTTTCTAATGAATATACTGAAGCGATAAGTATTTATACATTTCCTTTTAAAGGTATGATAAGTGAACGTTTATGCCTAAGCGGGAAATGACTGATCCAGAGATCGAAGCTGATGTGATGAATAGGTTGCTCAGGAGAAATTGTTGGGGAGCTAAATACTTACCTACAGACACTCTTGTCAACTGGCTCGCCAAAAGAGTGAAGAGAAATGGGAAACGGGTGAGAAGTCTCATCAAAGCTCTTGTCAACGAAGGTTATCTATTGTTCCATAAAGGTGGAAAGACGGTATCGCTCAACCCCGTCAGAAGCAAAGACATAACTGAATACCTAGAGAGGATGATTGAAGGATACTGAAAGAAACATTCTGGACGTATCGCTAGAAAAAATAGGAGGCAGCTTTGAAGAAGCAAAGGATTATCCTCCGCTCTCAACGCACGAAATAAGCCCTTTGCGAGCATATTTTGGCTAAAGAAGCTTAATTTTGGCGCCGGGGGCTAGATCTAAACATACGTTTAAATTTAACGCGAGAAGTATCTCGATAGAGGCGGTAACGCCGCGAGGTTCGTGGGTTCGAATCCCATCCCCGCACATTTTTGAGGAGCTAAATTCGCTTGATTTAAGCCCCGTTTTGGGCGCAAATATGCAGAAAATTGACTTCATAAACAATGTGGCTTATAACTTCACTGGAGCGTTTAAACCTGTCGACCTGGAAACGGAAGTAACTCTCCCCTTTTTTCTCTAAAGAATAGATCGGCGTAAGTGGATTATCCGAACTTTGAAGCGGCAGGAGGTTGTTTTGAGGCGTATTGACCGTAGGACCCGTATGTTGGCTGCTGGTCTTCGTGAACTTTTCATGTTAGGCGAAGACTACGTTTCCATGGTTGCGTGTCAAGATGAAATCGATGTGGCTCTCCTTAATGCTCTTCGCGACGCTGGAGCGACAGGCCTTCAATCAGGCGAACTAGCCGCTCAACTAGATATTAATCATAGAGACGTATCTCGTAGAATCTTTCGCATGAACAAAAGGATGGAACAGGAGATCAGCGAAAACATCATAGAGAAACATGGGCATAAATGGAAGTTGATCTCTCGCCTTAGGCGTGACTTTGCTGCTGCAAGGAGATGAGATGAAGCGTGAAACTACTTCTTCATGATTGCACGCGTATTCAACTGTTGCTCATTTTTCTCAGATAATCCCTAAAAAGCGGATGGAAAACTTCGTATTTACCGCGTTCTCTCTTTATAAGTAAACCCTTTCGTTCAAGTCTTGAGAATAATACTGGAG
>JACUTO010000145.1 GCA_014859755.1 Candidatus Bathyarchaeota archaeon | reverse complement strand
GCATGAAGATCTACAGAAAAATCGATAGAGAAATCAAGGGAAAAGGGTGGACAGAACAGTACTGGCATAACCAGGATTAGCCTTGAAAAGCAGTCAGTTCTTGAGCTGTTTTACGCTACGTTGAAATTTTGCGATATAAGTCAACTACCTTGCTTGCAATCAAGGGCCAAGCAAATTTTTCTTCTACGAGGCTTCTCCCACACCTACCGAGTTCTTTAGCAAGTTCTGGATCTTGCAGCAGAGTAATTATTCTCTGAGCTAGTTGCTCTGGGTCACCGGGGTCCACCAACAACCCGTTTTTGTTGTTGGTTAAGAACTCAGGGATTCCTCCCACCTTGGTGGAAATAACCGGAAGGCCGGTCGATTGTGCCTCTAATATCGCGAATGGAAAGTTTTCATATAGCGCAGGTAACACAAATATGTCAGAGGCGGCGTATAAGTCGGGAAGTTTTTCATCTGGAACATATCCAAGAAACATCACGTATTTTTCTATCTTCAATTTCTCCGCCAATTTTCGCAGATTCTCTTCGTTCTTTTTGAAGCCCTTCCCTGATATGACAAATTTTACGTCACCGAACTTCCGAACGACTTCTGGTATCGATTTCAGCAATATGGTTATGCCTTTTCTGTAGTAGAGACGCCCTACGCACAGGATTATTTTCTGTTCTTCTTCTAATCCGAGTTCTAGCCTCAAACCAGCTCTATCTCTTGTTGGTTTGAATTTTTGGATGTCTACTCCGTTGTAGATTACGTGGATCTTTTCTTCATCGACATCATAAAGCTCAGTCAACTCGTTCCTCGTGTACAAGCTAACAGCGATCAAAGCGTCTGAACGTTTCATAAGTTTCTTTTCATAAGATCTGAGCAGAGAATTGAATCTTAACATCAACTTTTCGTTGGGGTTCAATTTCCGGCGGCTTCCACGCCTGATTGCTTCTGCTTCACCCTTCCAAGTTGAGTGCACTGTGGAAATTAGAGCATTCGCCGACTCTTCGGGTATGGCGAAACTTGGAACCAAGGGAAGATTTGAGTGTATGACGTCAAATCCAAAATTCCTGTTTAATTCTTCCAACTTTTTGAAGGTGGAGCGTGCAAAACGCCAATACCTTGAAAGAGGGTTTCCTACTCCCCTTACGTAATTGACATTGACGCCATCAACCATCTCCGTAGAATCCACGCTGTGTCTGGCTACGACGTGAACGTTATGTCCGAGCTTTTGAAGTTGTCGGGAAAGATAGTAAACATAAGCCCCTGTCCCGCCCGAAATCGGAAAATACTCTGGAGACACAAAGCAAACGTTCAACGCTTTTCATATCCCCCTCTCGTTAAGACGTTGTGGGCAAAAGATGTTGCTCCCCCAAGCGTCCAAGCAACTGCCCTAGTGAAATAAATTACGATCAAAAACATGGCCGATAAATCGTGGAAAGTGCGGGAGATTCTTGCAGCAGAGAGAGCGTAATGAAGCGTTGCTATAATAGCGATTGACAGGAAGATCGAAAGGGCTAAGAGATTGAAGTTGGTGATCACGCTGGTAACGAGTGAGATTGCTGCAACAGCATACAGGATGGGTTGAACGTTCATCCACCAGTCTGTTATTTCATCTCCCTTTATCAGTTGTGGATGTTTGGAATATAATTTCCACGTATTCTGACCATACTTGAACTGTTGCCTGAAATACTCTCCTAACGTAGGACGATGAAAATGGTAACAAATGGCGCTAGAGTCAAAAACTATCTTGTATCCTGCACTGGCAATCCTAATCCCCAAGTCTGTATCATATTGGGTAGAAAGAGCCTCATCATATCCAACAACCTTTTCAATCAACCTTTTTCTCAATATTAGGTTCATTGTCGCTACTCGACGAATTTCTTTAGGCAGTCGACTATACCTGTAACTCAACTCGTAGCCTATACACCGCGGAATCAATTTGTTATTGTTCCAAGTTGCAATGGTTCCACTTGCTCCCGCAACCTTCGGGCTGTTCAAATGTGTAACGAGTTTCTTGAGCCATTGCTTCTCAACTTTTGCATCCGAGTCTATGAATCCTACAATCTCGCTTTTGACCGTTTTCAACGCATAGTTGTAACCCGCTGGGGTATTGAGTTGCGTGGAAATTACTTTAACAGAGTGCGCCTTAACACGTTCAACCGTTGAGTCCTTTGAGCCTCCGTCAACCACGATTACTTCGAGTAATTGTTTGGGGTAGTCTAGTTCCAGAATTGAGCGTAAACATTCATCAATTGTTGATTCGCTGTTAAGCGTGGCTACTATTATGCTGACGGTTGGAAGTGTAATCTTCTCCTCTATTGCTTCGCTTTCCAATCAATTGCCTCTTAGACAGTTTTTTTATCAAGCACTCTGCATTTTACGTTAGTAAACTAGAATAAATACGATGTGATTATGGAATACAGTATTTTTGTTCCATCCTTCAAAGGATCAAGTTTAGACTTTCCTACGGTCCTCTGCTCGAAACTTATAGGAATCTCTGCGACTCTCACACCCATCTTCAACGCTTTGACCAACATCTCAGACTCCACCTCATAGCCCCGTGAATTCAACCTCATTTTCTTTATTACGGAAGATCTAATTGCTCTGAAGCCAGACTGAGAATCGGAAATCTTCACGCCAGTAAAGAGCCGGATCAAATCGCTGAACATCCTATTGCCTATTCTGTTTACGTTTGGAATCTTAGCGTTGTTGACATCGGTATCGAAGAACCTTGATCCTATTACAAAATCAACTTTGTTTTCCATCATGCATCGTAGAATCAATGGAATTTCTTCTGGCTGGTGTGATCCGTCTGAGTCTAAGGTAACTATTACGTCTCCCTTAGCTCGTTTAAAGCCCAATCTGAGCGCATGTCCTTTACCTTGATGGGCTTCCCTTAAAACGTGGGCTTCACTTGTCTGAGCGATTTCTGCTGATCTGTCTACTGAACCGTCATCAATAACCAGAACTTCGTAGGGGAGTTTAAATTGTTCCAGTGTGCTCCTTGTCCGAGCAACTATGTCGCCTATCGTAAGTTCTTCATTGAACACCGGAATGACAACCGAAACGGAAAACTCTTCTCGATCCACAGCCTCAACCTTACATTTTGCCATTGTTTTAGGGTATCTCTTCTCTAAATAAATAGTTTGACTGTGTTTGACTCGCATGCGGAGGATAGTCTAACTTTTATATGAAAGAGGGTTGATGTAGTTTGCGAGTTTGCTTGAGAACATCTGAAACCAGCTTAATGGAGAGAAAAACTCAGAGTGAAACAAATGTTGATAGAAATTGAGAAAAACATCGAGTCAAGAAAAGAAACGGACAGAGTCATGTGGTTCTCGATGTGGATTCTGCTTTCGGTGGCAAGCTTTGGAATAGCATGGTTTTTAATGATTTATTTCTTGATCAAACGAAGAAACGATCACTTTTCAAGACAAGAGAAACTAGAAACTCTGATTTTGAGCAGACTGAGGCAACTCAGCAAAGAAAAGCCACGACAACAGAATACAGCATCCGTTTCTGCAAAAACTGAAAACCCAAAATTTTTCAGAAACGCTCAAGCATGGGCTTTGTCAACGCTTCTAATCTTTCCTGCCTTTTACGTTTTTTATTTTCTAGAGATGGATCTTCAAAAACATGAAGAACACGAACATGCGTTTCTCACGGAAACAATCTCGCTCGCACAAGATTTAGAATTGAGCATAAATCTTGATGGTTTTACGACGACAAAAAAGTTTGCATTGGATAGGTATCTGATCCTCACCATCGTAACATGTGGTTTTGCAGCCGTGTATTGGCTCTACCGGATCTTCAACGACTACAACCAACACTTCAAAAGGCAATGGAAACTCGAAGACGATTTGCTCAGGTTCTTCAAGTCGATCAACAACTCGAAAGCCAGTTGATGTTTCCCTTTTTACTGTTACTTTTTATATCTGTTGGGACAATACGATTTTCTGAAAGCTCTATAGAGGAAGCCTTCGTATGGTTGATATTTCTGAGCTCATAAAGGCGCCCATTAGAAAATCGAGTCCTTGCTTTCACGGTGGAAACGTCTGGAGAATCTCAGAGAAATTCAAAATTCCCCTAAATCAAGTGATCGATTTCAGCGTTCCCATTAATCCCTTGGGCATCCCAAAAAAAGCCTTGCAGAGTGTTCGCCAGCACCTCAGCCTAATAAAGAATTACCCTGACCCCGATCATGAATGGCTAATTGAAACG
>JACUTO010000144.1 GCA_014859755.1 Candidatus Bathyarchaeota archaeon | reverse complement strand
AAAGTTATTGTAAAATAGTATTGTTGTGGTGAGAAAAATGATAGTGGGCATAATTGCTGATACCCATGACCGTTTGCCCTTGCTTGATAAAGCTGTGAAACGGTTAAACGAAGAAAAGGTTGAGCTGGTGCTGCATGCAGGAGACTACGTTGCGCCCTTCGTTGTGCCTCACTTCAAACCGTTGAAAGCCAATTTGATCGGGGTCTTTGGCAACAATGATGGCGACAAAGAATTGCTCAAGAAACGATTCACGGAACTAGGCGCTGAAATTCGTGGAAAATTCGCAGAAGTCATGGTTGATGGATTGAGAATCGCATTGTTACACGGCGACGAAGCGGAACTTCTTCGTTCCCTCATCGATGTGGGAAGTTATGATGTGATTGTACATGGGCATACCCACGAAGCGAAAACCTACAGAAAAGGGAAAACCCTCGTGATAAACCCCGGTGAGGTCTGCGGCTACTTGAGCGAAAAGCCATCTATGGCTATACTGAACACCAAACCGCTAGACGCAAAGATAATCCATTTAACGTAGGAAGCTCGTATTGCTAAAAAATGGTTAATAAGATGACGAGACGAGAACAGAAGGGGGACGAAAGGGGCATGCGCGTTCCCATGTTTTTGCTATCTTAATAAACTGGCTATTATCACCCTTTGTATTTCTGATGTGCCTTCTATAATTCCTAGCGCTCTTGCATCCCTGCACAATCTTTCCACTTTGAAGTCCTTTGTGTATCCATAGGACCCATGAACTTGCATGGCCTCTCTTACCACTTCATCTGCAACCTCTGACACAAATAGCTTTGTCATCGCCGACTCTTTTATAACGTCGGCGTCTTGACTTACCAGAAATGCTGTTCTGTAAACTAACCATCGTGCCGCTTCAATTTTCGTTGTAATGTCTGCTAATAACCATTGAATAGTTTGAAATTCAGCAATCGGTCTACCCCTCTGCGTTCTTACTTTCGCATAGTTTATCGACTCGTCTAATGCAGCTTGTATAACACCTAAGGTTACGGCAGAAGTCCCTACCTTTCCAAAGGATATGGTCTTCAATAATATTCCGTAGCCATCACCGCCCTCGCCCAGTAGGTTTTCCTTTGGTACTCGAACGTTATTTAGGATAATTTCCGCTACTTCTAGGCCCCTATTGCCTAGCAGATCTTCATGTTTTCCTACGGTGAACCCCTCTTTTTTTGCGTCTACTATGAAGGCACTAACTCTATTGTCTCTCTCACTGTCTTTGGCGAAGATAACCGCGGTGTCAGCGATGGGGGAATTTGAGATGAGAAGCTTAGAACCATTCAGAACATACTCGTTTCCGTCCAATTTTGCTTTTGTTGTTATGGCCTTAGGATCTGAACCTGTAGCTGCCTCAGTGAATGCAAAACATCCTATTTTCTCTCCCTTCAAAAGTGGGACTAAGTGTTTCTGCTTTTGTTTTTCAGTGCCGTATTTGTAAATTGCAATTTCAGCCAGAGTTTGTGCCCCTATTGTCCCAGCCACCGCCGCGGATGCTCGGGCAATCTGCTCAAGCACTAAAACATAGCTTGCGTAATCTGCACCAATCCCGCCATAATCCGCCGGAAACGGTATCCCATAAAATCCCTTCGCCGCCATTTTCCGAATAACATCTTTAGGAATTTTAGCCTCCTTATCGATTCTCGCAGCAATTGGCTCGATCTCTTTTTCAGCGAATTCCCTTGCCGTGTTTCGCATCATTTCCTGCTCCACAGTTAAACCAAAATCGATTATGCTCACCCGCCTAAACAATGTTTAACTTAAAATCACCCGATTTCATAAAAACTTTTTCATGGAAAGTAATTTCTTAGCCTGAGATTACACAAGTTAAGGAGCGCGGGGTCTTTTTTGCCTTATTTTTTCCACGGTTTTCTTGACTCCGTCCCAACCTTCGACAACCTTCGAATGGACTACTTCGAAGGCTTCTTTCGAGGAGACCATGTCTAATTCCTCTCCGGTGGCTTCCCTTGAAAGGTATCTTGCCGCCCTAAGCACCTCGCCGTTTAGTCGGGAGTCTGTGATGTCTGCTAGATGGCAAACTAGGGCTTCTATTGTTCTGGGCCATATGGGCCCTGCTTCGCCGCCATGATGGGCACAGACCACGTGGATAAGATCTAGGGGGAAGTCTCTTCGAACCATTTCTGAAACTATGAGAGTTAGATGGTCTAATCTTTCGGCTAGGGGTGTCGATCTATAGGTTCCGTTTTCCTCCACTTGGTAGGTTAGGGGCTTGAAAATGTCGTGTAAGATAGTTCCGGAGACGACTAGGTCTCTGTCAACTTTCCCATGGTAAATCCGCTCTATGATGTTGCATAGGTTTAGAGCGATTTCGGTCGTCGCTACAACATGCTCAATAAAGCCGCCCGGATAGCTGTGATGACGAGACATGCCAGCCGGCGAAATATCCAACGGCATTCCCGTGTAAACTTTGCCACCAACCTCGATGGCAGGGTTTTCAAGGAACTGAGTCACCTTTTCTCGAAGAGTTTCATCCTTGATTTTGTTAACAAGTTTCTCAAGCTGAGGATGCAAAACGGTTCCTCCGTCAACCTAAGAACCATCATATGCTCTCTTTTTATATTATTTGGTGAAAATTTGCTTGCCTAAGTTTCCTTTTTTCTTCATTTGCCAATATGTGGGCTCTTCTAATGGGCTCCGGAATTCTGTAAGTTCGTGTACAGCTCCTAACAACATCTACGGCTCTTTTTAATGACACCCGATGGCCAACGCTGACGTATATTGGCTTTGTTCCAGGTTTTGTAACAACTTCGGCGCCGACGATTTCTCCTCCATCCACAAGAGGCGCCCAATCATGCTCGCCAACTGGCTCCACCTTACCGCACAGCAGACTTTTCGCGACACCGATTGTTGGTCTGTCTATCGCCAAGGCTAGATGAGTGGCGAATCCTAGGCGGTAGGGATGGGCGAATCCTTGCCCGTCGACGAGAAAAACATCCGGCTTTGTTCGCAGTTTTTTTATAGTCGAGTAGGCTGGCGGGATTTCTCTGAAAGACAGGAGAGTGGGTATGTATGGGAACCGTGTTTTTAGGTGCACTACTTGAGATTCTACGAGGGATAGGGAGGCGAAATCGAGGACAGCCACTGCGCCAATGGATATTCCTTTCGTGTAGGCGACGTCCACTCCTGCTACGTAATTAATGGTCTCAGGCAGCGTATCTTCATGTATAACTTGTTTGGACAAGCGCAACTGCATGGCGTGGGCTTTCTTCGTGGAAAATCTTGGGCTAAGCTTGATCCGCAATTTCTGCTTAAACCCCAAATTGCTTCAAAATTTCTTTAGGCTTTAGTCTTCCTAACCTTCTTTTTCTTATCAATCGTCTCTTCTAACTTCAGAATAGAGCGTTCTAGGGCGCTTCTTCGAGCCTCGATGGTAACGTCTCCTCTAGTGATTTCGATGAGACGCCTCGCAACGTCACACTTTCTCCGAAGCCCTGAAACAAGGAGGTAGGCGTCGTCCATAGCCGACAGTTCAGAGTAAATGTGCTCCATCGTTTCTAGACATTTTTCCGCCGCTTCTACCTTTCCCTTCCGAATCGAGTCGAGGGCTCTACGCCTTAGCTCCCCAACTACGTCGCCTAAACCTAGCACGTAAGAAATCACGGGGATACCGAGCTCTTCAGGACCAATAAACCGGTCTTCCTCAATCAACATGAGTAAAGTATAGGCTTCAGCGTATTCCTCGAAGGCGGCACTAACCAAACCGCTATGAAACAGATCTGGATGACCCTTCGATGCCTCTCGGAGTTTGGAAAAAATCCTGCTCGCTTCTTCAAGCAAATTTTTTGCGTCTTCAAATCTTTCTTGATGAGTAAAGAGGATGGCTTGTTTAGACAAGCGGGTTGCTCTGCGCATGTCTTTTTGAACTTCCTCTCGGACCCCCTCTCTCTTCCTCAATTCTTCCTGAATCTTTTCGAGAATTGATTTCAACGACATTTTACTCACAGCCAGAAATGCTTCCAAAATGAAGCTTTAAGCGAGCTTAATAGGTCTTATGTCCACTTTGAAGATTTCTATAGAATAGACCTTCAACTAAGTAGAGCAACTTCTGAACTTTATGGACGCCAAATAAAGAGATTTGTGAGCATCTTAAGAGACAGCCTTTGAAACAAATAACAACTGATGACATTCGGAATTACTTGAAGACCTTCGATGATTTAAGTCGATATACATATTCTAATGCTC
>JACUTO010000003.1 GCA_014859755.1 Candidatus Bathyarchaeota archaeon | reverse complement strand
ACATTATTGAAAAAGTTTTGGAATAGGTAAGTGAAAATGGAAAAACTAATCGTAACCGTTGCACCTACAGGAGGAGAGTACGTTTCAAAGCTGCAAACTGAGTATGTGCCTTGCACCGTTGACGAAATAGTTGAAGAGGTTGTTAAATGTCGAAAAGCTGGCGCTTCAATCGTCCACCTGCATGCGAAAGACCCGAAAACCGGCATGCCCCACCCAGATCCTAACTCAGTGTTCCCTGAATACATCAGGAGGATAAGGGAAAGCGAAGCGTCAGATATAATCATCAACATAACGACCGGTGGAGGGAGACCACCTAAGGAGATGGCGGAAGCGATGGGCATCGAGCATAAGATCACCTTAGAAGAATATGAAAAGACCCTAGACAAAGTGATAGAGGAAAGAGCGACTTTTGGTCAGGAAATGTCTTCACTGAATATGGGATCCATAAATTTATGGGTGGATATGGGGATACCCCAATTGAGGAGTCTAGTGTTCAGAAACCCCATATCTACGATCGAGAAGTGGGCCGGATACATGTACAAGAACAACGTGAAGCCAGAGCTCGAAATTTACGATACAGGTATGATCAACACTGCAAAAACTCTGGTTAAGGAAGGGAAACTGAAAGAGCCAGTTCACATCCAATTCGTTTTGTTTGGAGGATTCTCATGCATGTCGCCCACACCAAAGACACTGATCTATTGCGCCGAAAGTATCCCAGAGAACTGGACATGGTCGGTATGTGCTCCAGGAAGATATGAGATGGAGATGGGAGCTCTGGCGATTATGATGGGTGGTCATGTTAGGGTTGGCATGGAGGACAACATATATTTAGAGAAAGGGGTGCTAGCCAAAAGTAACGCTGAACTCGTAGCCAAAGTCTTTCGGATAGCCAAAGAACTGGGAAGGGATATAGCAACTCCTGATGAAGCTAGGCAGATACTCGAATTGAAGACGGAAAGCTAGCTTCACGTTCACGAAACGAAGTCTACGTATGATAACCGTTGCGCACGGGTCGGCATGGTCGTAGGCACGATTTTGGGAGCCTTTTTCGGACAGAAAGCAGGGGTGTTAACATATTTGAACCATACAGTATGAGGTATGTTAAAAGGGGGGAGGGGGTATCCTGAAATTTTCAAAACAGTTAAAAAAATTTGCGCGCGCAAAGTTTTTTCAGTCTAGGCTACGGATTAGGCTTGGTGTGCTGATGTCTGTTTTGTGGCGTTTGCATGTTTCAAGAACCGTCCTACTAATAGTTACCTCCTAATTTTCGAGGAGAATAGTTTAAAAGTCTCTCAACACATTACTGCATTAAAACGCGAGGAACAAAATTTGAATGAACAAGCGCAACCTCAACGTTTTTGGATTCCAGGCGCCACCACAATAGGCGTAGTCTGCTCTGACGGCGTAATCCTAGCCTCAGAGAAAAGAGTTTCGTACGGCTACATGGTGATGAGCAGAGTTGGAAAAAAGGTTTTCAAGATAGCTGACAGGATCGGCGCAGCATGTGCAGGACTGGTTTCTGACATGCAAATCTTGGTGCGAGAAGTGGAAGCCTACACGAGGCTGTTTGAACTGGACACTAAAAGATCAATGCCCGTGAAATCCACCGCCAAAGTTATGTCAAACCTCCTCTTCAGCAGACGACTAGTTCCCCTAATCACCCAAACCATTGTAGGCGGAATGGACGACGAAGGACCATCAATCTACGTGTTAGATGTCCTAGGGTCGGTCATACCCGACAAATTCGCCGCAGTGGGCTCTGGCGCCGAAATTGCCGTCGGGGTCCTAGAAGAAGGATACAAGGAGAACATGCCCGTAGAAGAAGCAAGAGAACTCGTGTTCAGAGCCGTGAAATCAGCTGTGAGTCGAGACATTATGAGCGGCGACGGCGTAGATTTCCTCACAATCACAAAGGAAGGAATTCAAGAAGAGTCCAGAAAATTCTAGCATGCAGAAAATACAAAAGCTTAAGCTTCTTTTCAGTAGAAATAATAAGGCAAATTCAGAAACTTTAATACCCTTAGGTTCGCATCGTCACGCAGGTCAGAGGCGAAACAACGTGTCGTTTCAGCTAACTCCCGAAGAAGGCAAGTTTCTCGTTAGGCTCGCACGAAAGGCTGTAGAAGAATATCTCAAAAACGGAAAAATCATAGCTGTCCCTAAGGATGTTTCGCCAAAGCTTATGGAACGGTGCGGAGTTTTCGTTACGTTAAACAGCTTTCATCAAGGAAAAAAGGGGTTAAGAGGCTGTATCGGTTTCCCGTATCCAATCACCCCTCTAACCCGAGCTGTAATCGAATCCGCCATCAACTCCGCAACCCAGGACCCTCGGTTCCCCCCAGTATCCCTCGACGAACTTGACGAAATAGTTTTTGAAGTAAGCGTCCTCACCCCTCCCCAGCTTGTTAAAGTCGAGAAACCTACAGACTATTCCTCAAAAATTAAGGTTGGCCAAGATGGACTTATTGTCGAAAGGGGCTACTGCAAGGGTCTGCTTCTGCCCCAGGTGCCTATCGAATGGAACTGGGAAGAGGAGGAGTTCCTTTGCCAATGCTGCATGAAAGCCGGCTTGTCACCAGACTGCTGGCTACTGGAAGGAACAAAAATCTACAAGTTCCAAGCGATAATTTTTGAGGAGTTGTCTCCCAAAGGCGAAATAGAACTAAAAAAACTCTAAGGAAACAGGGTTCATGCGAGTTCAATTCTCTCCATGCGGTGTCGGCTTAGGCCATGTTGGTCGTTGCATTCCCATCGCCCGAAGACTGGAAAAGGATGGAGCCCAAGTTCTGTTCACCACGTACAAGGAGGGACTGCGATACGTTCAACAAGAAGGGTTTCCGGTTGTGGAAGCTCCACCCATCGGATTCGTCGTCAAACCTGACGGAACCGTTGATTTCAGGCAAACAACGGTCAACCCCGGACCCTTCGCTTCCTTCACTTTCTTGAAGCAAGTTGACGCTGAAATCAAATTCATGAAAGCATTCAAGCCCGACGTAGTCGTATCGGATTCGCGAGCTTCGCCCCTGGTAGCCGCAAAACTGCTAGGGATACCCGAAATTTGCATTCTAAACCAGTTTCAAGTGATCATTCCTAGACAAAGACGATTTCTGAGACTCGCCAGATTGGCAGATGCCTTCACTCTCACAGTTATTGGAAAAATATGGACCACCGGAACACAAACCCTAATCCCAGATTTTCCCCCACCTTACACTCTCTCAACCGGAAATCTGCGAATTCCAAAAGCATATCGAAAGCGCGTTAAGCTTATAGGGCCTGTGCTGTCTGTGCGCCCCGATGACCTGCCGAGTCGAAATGAAATTCGGAAAAAACTCGGTTTAGCAGGAGACAAACCCCTAATCTTTGCACCCATCAGCGGACCCGTGAAAGAACGCGCCTATTTCACAGGGGTTCTTCGGCAAATCTTTAAGGAATTTCCAGATGATTATCAGATAGTTATGTCTCTCGGCTATCCAAACGCGTCAGCTGAACCTGTTAAGGATGGAAACGTGACCGTATATGGATGGATCCGTAACCGCTTTGAACATTTGAAAGCATGCGATCTTGTAATCGCTAGGGCTGGCCATGGAACAATAGTCCAGTCCATCTGTTACGGCAAGCCTATTATTCTCGTGCCTACACCAAGCCACACCGAACAACTTAACAACGCCAAAAACGCTGTTGAATTAGGTGTCGCCGAAATGATCGAGCAAGATGATCTTAACAGACATTTGCTTCTTGCAGCCGTTCGAAAAATTTTGGAGAACAGTCAATTCCAAGAAAGGGCGAAACAGATTCAGGGAGACGTTATGGAGTCGGATGGCTTAGAAACTGCCGTTCAAATGATAGTTGAGGCAGCTGAAGGAGGAATCGCTGACGTTTCTCCCTAGAAAGATTTTGAAGGAAAAAATCAGCAAGTTCTTAGAGGAAGACCTTGGGCAGGGGGACATAACCACCCTTCTCACAGTCCCTTCTGGAACGATCGTTGAAGCAGAAATTGTTGCAAAAGAATCTGGGGTGATAGCCGGAATAGAAGAAGCCCTCACCTTGTTAGAAAGTTTCGGTTTTCAAGTTAGAGCCCTCGTGTCAGACGGGTCCAGGGTTAAGGAGAAAGCTACCGTATTGAAGATAGTTGGAGACGCTAGGACGCTGCTTTCGATTGAACGAACTCTTCTAAACCTTCTCACGAGGATGAGCGGCATAGCCACCGCAACTAGGCGACTGATTGAGAAGGTTCGTCGTGCCGGCTATAAAACTCGAATAGCTTGCACCCGAAAAGTGGCTCCAGGTCTCTTGTATTTTGATAAAAGGGCTGTGATGCTCGGCGGAGGCGACACTCACCGTCTTCATTTAGACGACCTCATTATTGTAAAAGACAATCATCTGATGGTTGTTGGAGATGTTGGTGAGGCTGTGAAAAGTGTTAGAGAGGCTGTTTCGTTTTCTAAGAAGATTGAAATTGAGGTTTCTACGGACAACGAGGCGTTGGAGGCTGCGAAGGCAGGGGCTGACATAGTTATGCTTGACAATTTTTCTCCTCAACAAATAAAGAATACCATGGTGTTGCTTGATAGGGAAGGGCTTCGAAGCAAGGTTTTGATTGAAGCAAGCGGCGGAATAAACGAGCAAAACATCCTTGAATTTGCCGCTACAGAAGTCGACATCCTTAGTTTGGGAGAAATAACCGACAGCGTAAAGGCCCTTGACATGAGCCTTGAAGTGGTAAAAGTGAGGAAAAGCAAAACGAAAAAAGTTTAGAAATCAATGTCAAAGCCTAGGGGTTATTTCTAACAATCTGAAGCCTCGCGCGCAAGGATTAAGCATCTCTGACGTTTGAACTTTCCCTAAAATTCCCTTGTCGTCTTTAGCATAGCCTACAACATCCTGTTCCGCCGGTATCAAAGACTGCAACGCCACAGCGCCGTCAAGGAATTTCGGTTGGCATTTCACCGGGAGTCCAAGCCTCAGCTTAGTGTTTTCTTTAACTGCCTTTTCCATAGAGTATAGAATGGCGTGAGCGCCTGAGGTTAGTTCAGCTACTCTCACTGGGACGCTTTCTTTTCCGAGGGCTAAAACTTCAATCCCGTAAACACGCTTGATGTCTGCAGCGATCTTTCTCATTTTTGGCAGAATCTTCAAAACCTGTCCCCTGGCCTTGCTGGAAACTCTCAACTTAGAGATTCCGACTACAGAAAGTTCTTCTAGGCTTATGCCGCCCAACGACACGTCCAGATGGACCACATCTGCCTTCGCCTCTTTCAAAAGTTTCTGGCAAAGCTCAAGTTCATGAACTACCAAAAGGTATCCTTTCTCCACGCTGGCGAAGATGGGTTCAGCTAGAAAAAGGCTAGCCTCTCTATAAGGGGGTTCTACTAAGGTAGCAACCGCAGCCACAACCTCCAGGGGTTCAAAGCGGTCGTTCAAAATAGCGGCACCTGAATCCGCTGCAACCACTCTCAAGATGTCTTCACCATATATAGCGTAGTTTTGAAAGATTCATTTCTACCCTATTGAAGGTTATTAACTTTACTAAGTTCGAAATAGATAGATTTATCTTTGATTGTTTGAAGATTCATTTGGCGGCCGAATGACGACGAAGAATTGGATGACATGTGATTGTACAGAGTTACGCGGACGGCCACTAAACATGCTGTTACGTTCCAGGTTGTCTGAAATTCATTCCAAGGACGTATAACTCCGAGCTTTTTGCTCTGCTGGCCTTTGGCTTAATTAGTTTTACAAAACTGAAATACTGTTTAACTTCCTCGACAAAGTCGTGGAGCATGTCTCCTTGAAATACTTTAACGAAAAAGTTTCCCCTTCGCCTAAGAACTGAAGTGGTGATCCGTAAGGACTGTCTTGCAAGGTCTATTTGGCGGGCATGGTCAAGCTCCCAGACTCCGGAGATATTGGGAGAGACATCCGAAATCACAACGTCGGCTGAGCGTGGCAAGAGCTCCCTGATACTTTGGGTTATTTGTGAATCTGTCACGTCGCCAGTGACGGTGCGAACGTTGGGTAGGTCGATGGGCTCCACGCGTTTAAGGTCAATCCCAAGCACGAAACCTGAACTTCCCACAATCCTTCTAGAAGCCTGCGTCCACCCGCCTGGAGCAGCTCCTAAATCCACCACCACGTAGCCAGGCTTGATGAACTGATGTTTCTTTACCGCTTGAAGAAGTTTGTAGGCAGCGCGTGAGCGAAACTTTTCCTCTTTTGCTTTCCGATAATAATATTCTCTCTTACGTTCTCTGACCCATGCTTTCGGCAAAATTAGCTTTCACCCGAAGGGTTCATTTCCCTTTGCACAAGACTTAGCATCCATTCGGTCAATTTTTCACATTGGGTGGGTGAAATTGTGCTCCAAACTCCGCATCTTGGATCATCTGGGCACATTAGGCAGGGGCAATCGATGATGGAGTTGATGGATGCTGGTTGTCTTTTAAGATATAGCCTATACGTCCATCTTCCGCCGAAGAGCTCACGCTCACGACGAACCAAGCCTTTTTTCTCCAGTTTAAGGGATATTCGAGAACCTTCCCTGCTGCTTGCATCCAATTTCCGCCACATTTCAGACTGGAGCACACCTTGGTTCCCAGTATTAGCGATCAGCTGTAGCGCTTTGTATTCTAGATCGTTTCTTCTTGGCATATCCATCTGTTCCTTGACATCTTCATAATAAATAAGCACTTAAAACATAAAAAGATGTATGCTGTTTTCCGAATTACTATATCACAGAAAGGTGAAACGTAACTTTACAAGCAAAACCCGTTTTAACCAGCCGTTCGTTTACAGGTCCATACTCCTTAAATGAGAATACATGTGGTAACTTTGCATCCAAGGTCATAATCGACAAAGCTCCGATAACGAATCCTACAACCACCGTATAACATCCAGCATTCATGCCTAGTGCTTTATCGATGAGGCTTAGGAACGCTACGGTAAGCATAACTCCAGATGCGAGACCCATAGAAAAGTCTAAGGGCCTCTCTCCTAGTTTTCCAGTTATGATAATAATGATGCAGCCGATACTTGTGCTTAAACCGGCTAAAAGGCTTAAAAACTAGGCAAAAATGATCGAGTTCAAACTCATCACCCGATACGCATATAACATCCATACTTAAAGAAGTCTTTGAATGAATCTAGGAAAACGAAAATCGAAAAGGCTCACTCTCAGCCTCTTCGCTTTAGCACGCTCCAAGGGCCATTCCTTGCCTCCTTATAGGATTTGACCTGCCCTGTCTCCGCGCTTATCTGAAGCCTGAATGAACGTTTAGTAGTGAAAAGGCGTGCGCGCTTAAACCAGACCTCCCCCTCTACCAGCCAGACGCCCGCCCCCCCTTTCCGCTGTCCTTATGAGGATTCGTCTTACTCTCGGGTGTCTTCTCTTGACAAACTCCATCGCCTTGGTCTCTGCTTCCTTAGCTGTTATTTTTCCCATTTGGTTTTCACCCAGCTCAGCGCCTTTGCCTCTTTTGTCTACCAACCTTCATTTTTCTCCTTTCTTCACTCTCTATGTACCAGTTAACGATGTAAGGTACCAAAAAACAGGCAAAAAGTGCAAAGGTGATGAACAGATACACCAATAATTCCGGCATTATTTCCTTCGCTCCTCAGCTCATAATCGTCCTCGCCTTGCGCTCCACCCTCCACACGAAAAACCGACTGAGAAAGTTTAGAAATAGGGCGGGCAACCCTTCCTTAGAGTACAAGTTCGCCATTATCTTTTTGGTCCAGTACAGGCTATGCCTCAGACATTTCACGAGCAGTTCTTCGTGTAGGGGGTTCATGTCCTCCGCCCTAAACCAGTCTTCGTCCTTCAGCATGCCCATGGGGACGAAGAACAACGGCACGATCAGGCTCTCAAAGTCTCGTAGGTCGTCGACCAGCTCGATCGTCTTTATGATGTCCTCCTCTGTTTCCTGCGGCACGCCAACCATCAGGGTGCATGCCGGAATGAGGTTGCTGTCGCTCATCACGCCAGCGGCTGTCTTGACGACTTCGGGCCAGTCCTCGGCCCTGAACGGGTGACACTTCGCGGGCATGATCTTCCTCGCCAGTTCTGGGGAGCCTGTTTCTATCCCTATCTCGGCTCCCCACCACTCCTGATTTCCGTCCACGATGATTTCAGCGACCTTCTCCAACAGTTCTGGACCGGACGCCACGGCGGCCATGGAAGTGTGGCTCCAGCCGACGCCGTCGTAGTATTTTTTGGCCAGCTTGTGTAGCTTCAGAACTTTCTCCCTGTATGGCTGGGTGTCTTTTGAGCCGTACAGCAGGACATCCTCAGCGTGTAGAATACCCCATCTTACGCCGGCTTCCGCGTTCACCTTAAGCTCCTTTTCAATTTTTTCGTACGGATACCATCGCAACGGCCTGAGCGTGACGCTGCAGAACTGGCAGCCTCGGACGCAGCCCCTCCCAATCTCCACCAACCCGTTTACGGACGGATTCTTGATATCGGGGATCTCCTCCAGACTTGGGATCTCCTTTACATCCACCTCATAGAATCTCGGTAGCTCGTCGCCGTTTAACGCCCTTCTGAATAGCTTGCCAACAATCTTCTCAGCCTCGCCTTCGACGACGCAGTCGATGCCGTGCTCTTCGAGGAACCTCGGCCTACACTTGAATTGCCACGCTCCAGGCCCCCCAACGATAACCTTCAAACCACGTTTCTTTGCCCTCTCAACCTCAGGCTTTTCGAGCAAAGTTCTAAAGTACTTCGCCGTGTAGGTTTCCCCCGTCCTCAAGATCCTCGCAAACGTTGTCGAAGCCGGCCCCAAACCGAATGGATCCATCACATGGACGCCCAAAACCTCGGCCTCGTCGATGTAACGGTTTAGATGGTCCGGATCCACCGTTAATACGCTGAACCCCTCGTTCGTCAGCTGGGCCTCGACCTTCCTCAGACCGTATGGAGCCTCCACAGGCACCCCGCTGTTCGTTTTTACGGGCGGGAAAAACAGTTGCTTGTAGAGCCACTCTGGAACGACGGCTGGAGGAGCGGTGGCTCCGAAGCCAAAAAACTCGTTTTGGCGGTGGTTGCTCATCAACGTCCGGTCGGCTGTTAGAAGAGCCTTCATCCCATCAACCCTCAGCGCCATCTCCTCCTCTCTCATTCTTCGTACCTCTCTTCGCATTTCTTGCACCACAGATACCAGCCTTCCCCGGGACGGAATCTAGGCTCAAGAACCGTCCCGCACTTGGGGCAGGTTCTGCGTTCTTTCCTCACCCCCCTCACCTTACCTCTCGCTCGTTGAGTCTCTCTACGAAAATTCTCTCAGCTATCCCTTTACCTATGGCCAGACTTGAACCCCTCACGTAAACTTCTAAGGGACCACGGAAGGGCGCTGATTTAACCACTGTTACTTTAGTGCCTGGGGTTAGACCCATATCTTCAAGTCTTTTTTTAAGTCCCCAGCCTCTCCCCGCTCTCCGGCCTCCCCAGCCTCTTCCTTGACTCGCCTTTATAGAAGTTATAATTCCGCTTTCTCCATCTCTCAGCTCAGTTAAACGTAGCTCCATCCTCTTCTCAACCCTTCTCGTTGAGTCTCGCCTCCACCCCAATGCGTTTCATGCCGCGATGTACCCTCACGAAGATCACGGGGCACCTCGGGTTCCTGCACACATACTCTGCCTTTTTCGCGTGCTTCTTCATCGGTTTTCCGCAGCTAGGACAGATCCTCATTTTCCTATCTCGCGCCATCAGCCGTCACCTCAAAACCAGAGCTTTTTGAAGCATCCCTTACAGCAGTATCGTGTGCCCTTTCCGACGAAGTGGCGCCAGACCTCTTCCCCGACTTCTAACCTGCGGTGGCACCGTTGGCGACGTAGCTCTCCGTACCTTGTGGTCAACATCTGCGTCACCGTGATGCTGCCAAGCCATCGACGCCACCCTCCTAGCGCGTCTCATCTTCCGACGCGTAGCGTGCGCTCTTCCTCATCTTCTCCGCGTATTTCCCCGCGCATTTTATAGCGTCGGCGTAATCGTCGAATGTCAGAATAACATCCTTGAATCGAACGTTTTCGTATCCGCTTCCGTTCGTTTTTTCCACGACGCATACGCAGACTTCAAACTTCTCCATATCCCTCAGCGCGCGCCCTCTTCTTTTCACCTTTCTTAAGCATCCTCCGCAGCCTTTCTATTTTCACATTTACGGCATTTCTTCATAGAGAACCTCCATCTCCCTCAGCCTCCGCCGAAGATTTTCCACGCCCTCGTAGACCTCCCCCTCCTTCTTCGCGCCCACGCACACGATCTTGCCGTTGGAGAATATTAGGAAAACCACCTTAGGGCTGTCCATTCGGTAAATCGCGCCTGGAAACTGCTCCGGCTCGTACATGAGGCTCCCGCCCACGCGAGCTTGCATGCACAACGCTTCGAGATCGATCGGTCCGCCGAGGCTTCCGGAGGCAACGATGTTCTGAATCTTTATCTCAGGCTTTCCGGTGATGATTATGCCCGCCTTCTTAAGCTCTCGGGCGACCTTCAGGATCGCCCTTCTGGCCTCCCTCTCTGACTTGGCGCCGGTGCACACCATACTTCCCGTATCGAAGATGAGGGTGCATGTTTTCGGCCTCTTCAGCCTGAAGGCGAGTCCAGGAAAAACATGTGGTCGGTACTGGACGTGTGGAAAAGCCTTGACTACGGCGCCTAAGTCTACGGGGTGATTAAATGCAGCTGTGGCTACGACATTCTGGATGCAACATTCCATCTGAATGCGAATTTCCTTCTCCTCAGCCTTCATGAGGCTTCATCTCACGTCAGGATGTGTCCCCACGTAAAAAAGCGTGTGAAACGATAACTGTTTCGGCTCAACCTAAGAAGCTCTTAAGGCATGCTCGTATGGCTAAATATCGGGAGGAAAGAGCCGTGGGCGAAGAAGAGGAACCCTGAGGAAGAAGAAGAGTGGTCGGGTCTAGCCCCGACCGCATAAGCCGTGCCGGGATTTCCGAGAGAGGAAGGTGATTAAAATGGGTGGAGGGAAGAGGAGGCGCGAGAAAGCGGAGAGGGTGAAGAAACACGTGGAGCATCTGAGAGAAAAGAAGCGGAGAAGGAAGGAAACGAAGTCTAAGTTTCAAGTACCTGTCAAGAAAAAGAAGAAGCATCAGTCGTGATCACAAGAGAGTGAGGGGATGTGACTGGATGACAAAGATCGAAGAGAGGAAACCCGAGTCTTGATGGAAATGAGAGGTTACCAAGAGATAAGACGAAGTGAACGGGAAGACGTCGTCGAGTTTCTGGTTAAAGCGCCCAGACGGGAAGAGACGATACTAGTGTGGTGCGCATCAGAGAAAGTGGGGCTCAAGTTCTTGAGGAGTATGATACGCGTATTTTCCTCTCCCAACGTCAAAATACGTAGACATTTTGGCATAACGTGATACAAACATACAACAACAAAACAACCCCTGTTTCCCCCAACAACTACAAAATGTTTTAACACACGAGATTACATAGGCATTGCATGAAAATTGGACAAACATGTTCCACATCTAATTTCCAATCGTAACACTCATTGCAAGGGAGTTGAAAACGTTGCCGACACCTAATTCAGCTTCGTCCTATTGCCTAGGTATAGAATCCACGGCGGATGATTTTGGCGTCGCAATTCTTTCTTTCGACGGCAAGGTTCTCTCCAACGCGAACAGCGCGTACGTTCCTGAGAAGGGAGGAATCCATCCAAGAGAGGCAGCTAGACACCATGCTGAAGTCGCTGAAAAGGTTTTGACAGAAGCCTTTGAAAAAGCGGGAATAAAGCCTCAAGACGTTAGCATCGTCGCCTTTTCTCAAGGACCCGGACTAGGACCATGCCTCCGCACAGGCGCAACTGCAGCACGCGCCTTAGCCTCTTACCTTGGAGTTCCCTTGGTGGGAGTCAACCATTGTGTGGCACACATTGAAATAGGCAAACTCGTAACCGGGGCAACTGATCCTGTTACTCTCTATGTTTCGGGAGGAAACACCATAGTTTCTGCCTTCGAAGCTGGGAGATATCGCGTTTTCGGCGAGACTTTGGATATTGCCATAGGGAACTGCCTCGACGTTTTTGCTAGGGAAGCTGGTTTAAGCCAAAGACGGGGAGCGCCCTTCGGAGCCATGGTTGAAGAATTGGCGAATAAAGGCAAAACCTTTGTTTTTCTTCCCTACACGGTGAAGGGTATGGACTTGTCCTTTAGCGGACTTCTCACAGCGACTGTGCAATTATTCAATGAAAGAAGACATCGCTTGGAAGACCTTTGCTTCAGTCTTCAGGAGGTTGCTTTCTCCATGCTAACTGAGGTAACCGAGAGGGCTTTAGCCCACACGGAGAAGCCAGAGGTTCTTTTGACCGGGGGAGTGGCAGCCAACAAGAGACTGCAATCTATGCTTAGCGTGATCGCGGAGGAGCATAGCGCTCGATTCTGTGTGGTTCCAAAAGAGTATGCCTTAGACAACGGAGCTATGATCGCCTGGACTGGAATTCTTGCGTACAAAAGCAACATAACGGTTCCCGTAGAGAAGAGTTTCGTCAAGGTGAAGTGGCGACTGGACGAGGTTTATGCATCTTGGGTTGAGGGCTGAGCCTTGCTTATCAAGAAGGGTGCAGAAGCCAACCTATACTTGGAGGAGTGGCACAACCGCAAGGTCATAATGAAGCGGCGACTGCCCAAAAGGTATCGCATCCAAGAGTTAGACGAGGAAATTCGATCTCAGCGGACTGTGCATGAACCTCATATCATTCATAAAGCTAAGGAAGCCGGAGTTCCTACGCCCACAATTTTCATGGTTGACGTGGCAGAAGCAAACATTATTATGGAATTTGTGGAGGGGAAGCAGATTAAGCAGGTCTTAAACGATCTTCCTCCAGAAGAGAGGCTTCGCTTAAGTCGTCACATCGGCGGACTGATTGGGCGTCTCCATAAACATGGAATCATCCACGGCGATCTCACAACCTCAAACATGATTCTGACACCATACGGCAAGGTTGTTTTCGTTGACTTCGGCTTGAGTGAAAGATCCACGGAACTGGAGACCAAGGGAGTCGACTTACACCTCATGAAGAGGGCTTTTCAAAGCACCCACTACAAGTATGCGAGGGAATGTTTTGAAGCAGTTATGGAAGGGTACGCTGAAGTTGTGGGGGAAGAGGAGGCGAAAAACGTTTTAGAAAAGATTCGGGAGATAGAGAGGAGGGGGCGCTATGTTTCCGAGAGGTAATTATATGAAAACGTTATGTTTATGCATGCATACACACAAGTTTATAAGCAACTCTAAGGTAAGCATTTCAGAATTAGTGTTCTAAACGAAAACTAGTTCTTTCAGCGAATCGGAGGTGCAATCTAGATGTCGTATGGAAGAAGAGAACCAAGAGAAATGCATAAGGCAGTTTGTGCCGAGTGTGGCCAGGAATGTGAAGTTCCGTTCAAACCTGACGGAAGCAGACCCGTATACTGCCGAGAATGCTACGCAAAGAGAAGACCCCCAAGAAGAAATAGATACTAAGCTCACAAGCTAACATCTATTCTCATTACACAATCTTTTCCATATCCACTTTTTTTCTTTCCATACCTTATAGCATACATGCATGCAGAGGTATGAAGAGAGTATCTCCTGAAACAAACAATCAAATAACCAGTTAAATACAAGTAGAGTTAGATATGCTTGTTATGTTCACTTGAATTCCTTAGTTATTATCATTGTTGTGGTTAGAAAGACGTCTGGTAATGCTCTAAGTTTATCTGTCAAGAATTTGTCTAGCTCAGATATGTCCTCAACTTTAACCTTAACAACGGCATCATATTCTCCAACCACTAGATTTGCCTCTATGATTTCCTTGAGATTGGAAATTCTCTTCAATACCTCCTTCTCTCCGCCTGATTGCACAGTGATCAAAACATAGGCAAGTATAGCCATCTCATCATCCCTTCTTGATACTTATCTATCCTAAGAAGACTTAACTTTTTGTATGAAGTGCGAAAACTTATGTGAAAAAGAAGGGGGTTAGCTGAGTACTTTTAACTCAGCTTTGTCGTATATTCTCTCGAGACAACCAATCAGAGTACCAACCGAAAATATTTGGCGCTTTTCAAATCTCTTTCAGAAATCTTATTTGCCCATGACTCGAGATAGTTGCATAATTAGTTAGATAGTGGGTGAGGACGGAGACAGATTGAGTAGTAAAAAGAAAGATAACGTTTCTGCAAACTTTCCGAGAGGTAGGCTAGCCTTTTTCGTAACAAGCAACGTTCACAAATTCAACGAAGCCCGTCGAGTGCTTTCCGAATACAAGCTTGCAACCGCCATGCTTAAAATAAAAGCCGCTGAAATTCAAGACGACAGCCTAGAAAACATCGCGAAAGCCAGCGCCACAAATGCTGTGAAAAACTGCGGTCTCCCCATCATAGTGGAGGACGCTGGTCTCTTCGTTGAAGCGTTAAACGGTTTTCCCGGACCCTACTCCTCCTACGTTTACAGAACCATAGGAACCAGAGGCATTCTGAAGTTGATGGAAAATGTTGACAAACGAGACGCCTATTTCCAATCTGTGGTCGCCTTCAGTAGTCCAGAAGAGGCGCCGAAATGCTTTCACGGCAAAGCAAAAGGGAAAATTTCTCGGGAAGAGCGGGGAAGCTTAGGTTTCGGCTTCGACCCTATATTCGAATCTTCAGGCGGCGGTAGCAGAACCTTTGCAGAAATGGCAACAACCGAGAAAAACGAGCATTCGCATCGGGCTGAAGCTCTGCGGAAATTTGCCAAGTGGTATACGTGTGGCTCTAAACGAAGATTTTAAATATCTGCGTTACCCGCATTTAAGGAGCTTTCGGAGGAGAAGAATTGCCAAAGAAGTTAAAGGGGAGGTCGCATCAAACAAGACCAGTTACTAAGAGGTCGCCAGCTTGGTGTAGATACACTGCTGAAGAAGTGGAGGCCTTGGTCATAAGGCTGGCTAAAGAGGGTCACCCTCTCAGTAAGATTGGAATAATTCTACGGGACCAGCATGGCATCCCCTTAACCAAACCTATCACTGGAAAATCCGTTTCCCAAATTTTGAAAGAAAGAGAGTTAGCGCCGTCCCTCCCGGAAGACTTGGAAAATTTAATGAGAAAAGCCACAAGCCTTCACGTTCACCTCGACAAAAACAAGGCGGATTTGCATAACAAACGGGCCCTCCAGATCATCGAGGCTAGAATCTACAAGCTTGCCAGATACTACAAACACAAAGGTGTGCTGCCACCTAACTGGAAATACGAAGCGAAAGCAATTTCCCTCATTTAGTTTCGGTGTTCAGTTTTGCCCGTAACAAAAAAACAGATCGCCGCCCTTATGAAAGACGCCTCTGAGGCAGCTAACCTCATTCTAAAACATATTGAAAAGGGCGACGTTATCCACGTATCCTCTCACATAGATGCAGACGGTTTAGCAGCTGCGGGTATCATCGGAAAATCTCTAGTCAGATTAGGGGGGAAATTTCGCCTCCGGATTGCAAAGTGGGTGGACGAGAAAGTAGTTGACCAAATAGCCGCGGAAAAGCCTCCTCTAACCATTTTCACCGATTCGGGAAGCGGCTACCTTGACCTACTGAGCGAAAAACTCTCTAACCATAGCGTAATCATTCTCGACCATCACCAAACCGTCACCGAAACCCCCTCAAACTTCATCCACGTAAACCCTCATTTTCACGGAATCGACGGTTCTCGTGATATTAGCGGGGCTGGAGTGGCATACCTCGTCGCCAAGGCTCTAAACAAAACTAACACCGACCTAGCTTACCTCGCTGTGATAGGAGCCTTAGGAGACATGCAAGACAAATATGCGGACAAATCTGGGCAGCGAAAATTGGGAGGCGCCAACGAAAGCATAGTAGAAGACGCGGTAAAAGCAGGTTGCCTCAACGTAGAGACCGACCTTCTATTTTTCGGAAGGGAAACGCGCCCAATTCATCAGGCAATAGCCCGCACCACAAATCCATTCATCCCGGGTATAAGCGGAGAGGAAGACAAAAGTCTAGCTTTCCTCGCAAGCCTAGGAATCAAACCCAAGCAAGGAGACAAGTGGCGCGCTTTAAGAGACCTTTCGGAAGAGGAGAAAAAGAAACTTTTCTCCGCCCTCGCCGACTACCTCGTGTCAAAAGGTTTCGCAAGCGATGTCGCATTGAATCTGATCGGAAACGTTTACACGCTAACTCGTGAAGAGCCTTGGACCCCCCTCAGGGACGCTCGAGAGTTCACTGTTATGCTTAATGCTACAGGGCGCATGGATAAGGCTGGCCTTGGTGTAGCCATCTGCATGGGAGACCGAGGAAAATGCTTCGAAGAAGCAACAGCGGTGATGCAAGAATATCGGCGAACCATCACCAAATATCTAAGCTGGGTGACCGAAAAACCTGAGCGCCTAGAAGAGTTGGAGAGCATCTACGTTGTGCGAGGAGATGGCGTCATAGACGAAAAGGTCATCAGTCCAGTTTCCTCCATACTCTCAATAACCCTTTCCAAACTTGGAAAACCAATAATTGTCTACTCCGCAATCTCAGGAGAAGACATGGTTAAGGTGTCGGCTAGGGCGTTAGAGCCTTTAAGAAAAAGAGGTCTAAACCTTGGGGAAGTTCTACGCGTTGCATCTGAAAAATATTCGGGTAGAGGAGGAGGACACGACGTAGCCGCCGGAGCCCAGATACCTGTTAAAGACATCGAACCCTTCATCAAACTTGTGAACCAGCTCGTCAAAAAACAGTTGGAGGAGGCTCAACTTGGAAGCTAAGATCAAGCTTTCCTACAAAAACGAGAGGGAGGCAGAAGCCGTGGCAAAAGCCGTTTCTCCGGACAACGTAGAAGTTCCGCCGGGCCTCTTCGTCGAAACAGTGAGGAGAGGATCCAAAGTTTTCACAACAGTAGAGTGTCAAACAAAACTGCAGACCTTAATAGCCACCATCGACGACCTTCTATCCTGCGTCTCCGTCTCAGAAAAAGCTTTTTCAGTCGCAGAAAGGTTCAAGATGCACCGAAACAACTTGGAGCCCTAAGTTTCGCGCTCAGTTCTGTCGCATAGGTTAAATATTCGAGTTTTATGTAAACTTAAAAGCGAATGGTTTCAGAGGCTGTGCCCGGTGTTAGATATAAAACTGATCCGAGAGCATCCAGAAATCGTGAGAAACGACTTGAAGAAGAGGGGAGACCTTGAAAAACTCAAGATGCTCGACGATTTGATCGAGTGCGACAAGCATTGGAGAAGGTTATTGACGGAAGTGAACGAGCTGAGGCATAGACGAAAGGTGGTAACCGCCGAAATTGCAAGCTTAAAGAAAAGGGGAGAAGATGTCAGTAGGCAGATGGAAGAGGCAAAAAAGATACCGCAAGACATAAAGAAACTGGAAAACCAAGTCGAGGGATACCGAGAAAAAGTTGATCTCATTCTACTAAGACTTCCTAACATTCTACATGAATCGGTTCCTTTCGGTGAAGATGAAAGCGAAAACGTCGTTGTGAAAATCGTTGGCAAGCCCCCAAAATTTGATTTTGAACCGAAAAGTCACGTGGAAATCGCTTTGAATTTGGGTTTAATAGATTTTGATAGGGCTGCCAAAGTTGCTGGTCACGGGTTCTATTATTTGAAAGGGGACCTGGCTCGACTGGACTATGCTATCATGAACTATACGATAGACCTTCTTCGAAAGAGAGGTTACACTCTGATAGAACCTCCCTTAATGATGCGTAAGAAGCCGTATTTGGGCGTCACTGACCTAGAATTCTTTGGAGATCAGCTGTATAAGCTACAGAATGAAGATCTCTACTTAATAGCGACAAGTGAACATCCCATGGCTGCAACCTTCATGGATGAAATAATCGACAAAAAAGACTTACCGACAAAATTCGTCGGAGTCAGCCCCTGCTTTAGAAAAGAAGTCGGTGCCCATGGCAAATACACGAAGGGTTTGTTCAGGGTACACCAATTCAACAAAATTGAACAATTCATTTTCTGTCTGCCCGAAGATTCATGGAAGTTCCATGAAGAACTTCAAAAAAATTCTGAGGATCTTTACCAAGGCTTGGGGCTCCACTTCAGGGTTGTTAACGTCTGCACTGGAGACATTGGAATAATAGCGGCTAAGAAATACGACATAGAAGTTTGGATGGCTGACGGCACCTATAGAGAGGCTGGGTCAAACTCCAATTGCACGGACTATCAAGCGAGAAGGCTGAACATAAGGTTCAGAGAAAAGGAAGGGCAAGCTCCAGCTGGTTTCGTGCATACTTTAAATAACACAGCCCTCGCAACCAGTCGAACAATGATAGCTATCCTAGAGCAATGCCAACAGAAGGATGGTTCCGTCATAATTCCCGAAGTTCTGAGACCGTTGATGGGTGGAATTGAAAAACTTGAATGAGGTGTGAAAGCGCTAAAGCTTTTAATAGTGCCATACGAAATCTTTCCAGTCGCAACGAGGGTCTATGGTGTCAAAGAAGAGGAGACGCGTGAAGGACAAGTGGCGTGGCAAGGCTTGGTACACGGTAGTGTCTCCACCATACTTCGGCGGAGTTGAGCTGGGAGCCATACCTGCAGACGACCCCTCGAAACTTGTTGGAAGGGTCGTGGACGCCACCCTCTACGATATCACCAACGACTTTGCACATCAATATCTGAAAATGTATTTTAAAGTTGCAGATGTTGAAGGCAAAACTGCCCGCACGATTTTTAAAGGACATGAATACTCCCGCGATTATCTGAGGAGCTTGGTTAGAAGAAGAACAACGCGAGTGGATGGAATCTTCAGCGTCACGACTACGGATGGCTATGGGCTAAGACTGGCTGTTTCCGTTTTCACTCTTGCGCGCATTAAGACCTCCCAAGAACAGGAAATACGTGTTGTTATGAGAAAAAATGTTGAAGAAAAGGCGTCGTCCCTCACTTTCGACCAGTTTGTTCAAGAGCTCGTCCTAGGGAAAATCGCTTCCGACGTCTACAACGAGGCTAAAAAAATAGCGCCTCTACGTCATGTGGGCATCCGAAAGTCGAAGCTTACCCTTCAACCGGTAATGGCTTCGTAGCAACACTCAAGTTTTCGCTCAAAATTACGTTATTAGGGGAAAAGTCTTGAAAGGTAACCGTCTACCGAGTTTAAGAAAGCGAGTTGCTCGAGAAGCTGCCACTCTACTCTACACGTCCCAGGAGAAGGAGTATAAGCAAGCGAAGAAACGAGCGGCAAAAACGTTGAGGGTTCGAGTTCTTCCAAGCAACCTTGAGGTTGCAGAGGAACTTGACAAAATCGCTGAAGAGAAAGAAGGTTCTTCAAGAAGGGAATTGCTTTTACGAATGCGAAAAGAAGCTCTCCAAATAATGGAGACGCTGGAGGGCTTCGATGCAAGACTTGTTGGAAGCGTTTGGAGGGGAACAGCCCGCCAAAACAGCGATATAGACATACTCACGTTTTCCCAAGATCCAAAACCTGTCCTAGATCAACTTCAAAAGTATGGATATCGAGTTACGGGTTCCGAGTGGCGTTCAGTGACTAAAGGAGGCAAAAAAGAGTCTTCGTTTCACATCCATGTCGTTCTCTCCTCTGGCGATGAAGCAGAAGTCATAGTTCGAGACCCTGAGAAATTGGGACGGTTAGAAAGATGCGAAATATATGGAGATGCCGTAATTGGTCTAAGTCTCCCTCAGCTTCTCAAGGTTCTCAAGGAGAGCCCGCTTCAAAAGTTTGTACCCGCATAGAGTAAACCATCTGCATCAGAGGAATGTTCGAATCAGCCTTAAATAGGTGTTATAACATAGAAAAAATTGAACACAAAGGGAATAACTATCCTCAACGAGGCGATGCAAGCGACGGAGAGTGTCCAGCCAAATGGCCGTCGACAAGAAAAAGTTCAGGGAAATGTTTCCGCATTTGGCCCAAGAACTGGAAGCTGGAGATTGTAGGCTAACGATAACCTCTGTTCGATCCGACCTTCAAACCGGAGAGAAAGCGTCTTCGAGGAAATTTGCTAACTACATGCCTGACGTGATCGATTTCCTTCGCAGATGCGACACTGAGCAGCAAGCAGAAGAAATAATCTGCTATCTGGAGGGAAGGGGAGAAATCAGCCAAGACTATGCTAGAAGACTTAGGAAACAGCTGAAAGAGAAAGGCGTGAGAAGCTTCGGGTCTAAAAAGGAAGACGACTATTATCTTAAACAAGACGGATTTTAAACTCAGAAACTGAAAAACACTTTTGCGTCCAAGCCACTGATACTTGGCTGTTGATAGATGTGTCTAGGTCCATAAAAAAGAGGGATAAATGGCATTTCTTGAGGTTAGGCGCCCGCTGGGATCGAAGCGTGGTTCCTATTTACGAAGCTGCCGCCCGCGGAAAATGCGTTCCCCTCTTAAAAACTCTCCTCACCAGTCACTGCAGAAACGAATGTGCCTACTGCGCTTTCCGTGCCGGTCGAAAGTGTCCGAGGATGATATGGGAGCCTAGGAAACTGGCGGAAATAACCAAGCGCCTTTGGGAGGAAAGAAAAATAATGGGTCTCTTCCTGAGTTCCTCGGTTTTCAAGGATTCTGATTTTGTTACTGAAAGGCAGTTGGAAACTGTTCGCGCCCTCCGGAATATGGGGTACACTGGATACATTCATCTTAGGCTGATGCCCGATGTAGATCGCCATTACATCCGTGAAGCGATAGAACTAGCAGACCGAGTTGGGGTGAATCTTGAGGCTCCTAACAAAGAGGTTTTCAGCGAACTCTGCCCGGACAAAGGGGGTTTTGAGGAAAGTGTTCGCAAGCGTTTGGAATGGATTGTCGATGAGGCTCGAAGAGCGAAAGCCGAAACAACCAAACCGAAATTTGGCTTTGCTAAGGCTGGTGTCGACACTCAAATGATCGTTGGCGCGGTGGATGACAACGACTGGCAGCACCTCCAAACCACCGAATGGCTCTACGGGAAGCTTGGTTTGAAAAGGGTTTACTACAGCGGCTTTGAGCCTGTACCAAAAACGCCGTTGGAGAGACAAGCTGCATGCCCGCCATCCCGGGAGTATAGGCTATACCAATCCTCCTTCCTCATAAGAGACTACGGGTTCACACTTGACTCCTTCGCCCAGATAGTTGATGACGAAGGTTTTCTACCCAATGTTGACCCAAAGTTGGTCCTAGCCAAAACGTATCCAGACTTTTTTCCAATAGACCTAAACGCTGCCTCATACCGTGAGATCCTTCGGATACCCCAAATCGGACCGATGACAGCGAAAAAAATAATGGGAGCACGGAAAAACGTCAAAATCCGACATGTTGCCGATCTAGAGCAGATTATTGGAGCGAATTTGACTCGGAGAGTAAGCCAATACATTGAGTTGAAGGATAAGAAGCTGACAGATTTTCTAAAAGTAAATAAAGGTATTTAATGATAATTAGGCAAGCAAATTGAAAGAACTGTGTACTCGGATGGTGTGTGACTTGAAGAAGGCGTCCATAACATTACTCCTACTTGCATTCTCTCTTCTGTTGTTCACATTCGCTTCAACCTACGTTAACGCATCGGCTGTCAACGCTAAGACAGCTTCCTCTTCTGCAGATGTTCAAGTAGATCAGGTAAGTCACACCATAAAGATTCGAGAAGGCGCATTGGTTATTATCAACGATACCCTGAAACTGTCCCCGAAGGCAGGCAAAAGTACGGTTTCATTGCAAAATTTTTCGTTAGGCTTCCCCTTCCAATACGGATTCAACCTTGACTACTGCTTCGCCTACGAAGCCTCTACCCCTGATACATGGTTAGATGTGGAACTTGACACAGGATTGGGTCGCCTCGGCTTCTACGGGGTGAACGTGGTCTTTCCAGAACTAGGCGTGGACATAGGTAACGGAGAATCCTACAACCTAACCGTAATTTTTGTCTTCTCCAATCTCGTATCCTCTGAAACTGCAACCTTACTTAACCTCGACTTTCCTATGTATCCCAGTTTAACTCAAAACGCTTCTGTATGCAATGTAACGGTAATCCTGCCGCCCAAAGCCAATTTTACGGACAGCACTTTTCACGGGAAGGGACTCGATTTCAACATAACCACCCTTGGTGATTCTCAGATCCTGAAGCACCCGAAAAGGTCCTTGGAAAGCTTTGAGTATGAGCCTGCCTGGCTGAGTTTCAACATGAGCGCCTTAGCCTTTCCCATAATCGAATTCAATGAGGTAAAACGGGAGATAATCTTAGACCAGTGGGGAAGCATTCACATTTCAAACTCCTACTCCATAACCAACAGAGGGTATGACATAAGCAACGTTAAAGTTGGTTTCCCTGAAGGTGCCCACGACCTCGCAGTGCGGGACGAGATGGGTAGTATTGGGAAGTTAACGGAAAAGGAAACGGTGACGGTGTATATCAGAGAAACCTTGCATACGGATGAAACGGAAAAGTTCTTTCTAAGTTATCGTATTCCGTGGGAAAAATACGTCAGTCAACATAATAGGCTCAACTATAACTTGAATTTCACCTTCTTTGAACGATTCAATTGGACGATAAGAAAGTTAACCGTCTCCATAACCCTCCCTCAAGGCGCCGAGTTCCAATACTCCAATCCTCTAAACCCCCACAGCATCGAAAAAAGCGTTTTTCAAGAAACCGTAAGTTTCGCTTTCTTCAACGTGACGCCGTTCGAAGATCTCAATTTTGACCTTACGTATGGATACCTTGTGTTTTGGGCTTCTTTCTACCCTACGCTGTGGATGGGAGTTTTAATCATTATTGCATCCGCAATAGCCTTTCTTTGGCGAGCACCCAAGCCCCCCGCTGTTCCAATGGTTCCTGTTCCACCAGAAGATCTTAGAAGTTTCGTTGAAACGTATGAAGGAAAAACGAGGATTCTGTCAGAGCTTGAATCTATGGAAGAGAAGTTACGGAAGGGAAAGATTCCTAGACGCCGATATAAGGTGCGGAAAAAAATGCTGGAAGGGCGTCTTTCCACACTTTCTCGGGATTTATCCAATCTTGGGGGAAAGATAAGGACAGCGGGTTCCAAGTACGCGAACATAATGAGGCAGATCGAGGTGGCTGAAACAATGCTTGAAGGAGTGGAAAAAGACATTCGGCGGATTGAAGCTCGATATAGACGCGGAGAAATATCCAAGGGAGCATACGGCAAACTCATCGAAGAATACCATCGTAGAATGGAGAGGGCGAGGACAACGATCGACGGCGTTCTTTTGAGGCTCAGGGAGGAAATACGTTAAGTACAAAACGTTTTTATGTCAAAGCATCCACTTCATTAGAATCTAAAAAATGGAGTTGAGTGTTACATGGTGGAAGTTAAAGTTGATGTTGAAAAATGCACTGGATGCGGAACATGCGTCGACACTTGCCCCGTTGAGGTTTTTGAGATTAAAGATGAAAAATCGGTTGTTATAAACAACGACGAATGCCTTGTTTGCAGAGCTTGCGAAGTGCAATGTCCCGAAGGCGCCATTGAAGTCATCGAGTAGCCCTAGCATTTTTCAATTTAATCGCACGACTAACGAGAACGTCCTCACTTCTCGCGTCTTATTTTATTTCATGAAAGAATTAGGGCTACACATCCCAAAACGACGATTGAACCCTCTTCACTTCTTCTATTATTTTTTCAGCCTGTTTCCGTATTCCAGGACCCGCCACAGGACGCCTGTCTTTGATGAAATATGGGACTTCAGCCATCCTCGCGATCACCGAAACCGCCATTCTTCCAAGAAATCTTAGGCTGTATCCGCCTTCTAGAATCGCCACAAGCTTTCCTGCGCAAAACTCAGACGCTAATTCTAAGACCTTTCCAAAGATTTTAACGTAACTTAAGGTGGATAGAGAAAGGCTTGCAACGGGATCCGTGTAATGGTTGTCAAAGCCCGTGGAAACAAGGATGAATTGTGGTTTGTACTGCTGGATTATGGGAACCACGATTTGGTTGAAGGCTTTGAAGTAGATTTGGTCGTTGATTCGAAAGGGAAAGGGAACGTTAACAGTATACCCTAAACCCTTTCCCTCGCCCACCTCATCTACGAAGCCTGTTCCAGGAAACTCGACGGGATCTTGATGCAGGCTAACGTAAAGAACCTTGTCGCTGTCATAAAAGATCTCTTGTGTTCCATTTCCATGATGGGCGTCTACGTCCAAGATTAAGATGCGTTCGAGGTTGAAATGGCGAAGGAGATGGGCTGCGGCCACGGCGGTGTTGTTGAAGATGCAGAAGCCCAAGGCGTAGTATGGACCAGCGTGATGCCCCGGAGGCCTAACAAGGGCGAAGGCGTTTCGAAACTTTCCAGCCATAACCAAATCAACTGCCTTCACTGCTCCTCCGACAGCTAAAAGAGCCACCTCAAAACTTTCAGAAGAAACAACCGTGTCGCCGAGATCCAGAAGCCCGCCACCAGACGCACAAACCCGCTGAACAAGCTGGATATAGTCGGATTCGTGGACGAGCTCAACATCCTCGACGCTGGCGGGCTTAGGCTCAACAAGAGAACATTTTCCAGTTTCAAAAAGATCGCTCTTATTCAACTTTCTCATGATTACCCTGAGGCGGGCAGGAGATTC
>JACUTO010000143.1 GCA_014859755.1 Candidatus Bathyarchaeota archaeon | reverse complement strand
GAAGACTTCTAGGCTTTTAGGTTTATACTTCCGCTTTTCTAAGACTTCAATCTCCTTTTTAAGAGACAAAAACCATAAATTCGCTTGTTTAGCAATCAGAATTGAGGATCACCCTCATGCCTCAGTATTTCAGCGTTTTCAAAGACGAAAGCAAACTTGACATCAACTATGTTCCATCCCGCCTCCCCCACAGAAAACTTCAACTCAACCTCTTAGAACAGTTTTTCCGCTTCGCCGTTGAAAGCCCGGGAAAAATGACGCAGCGGGTGTTGATTTTGGGAAAGATTGGAACGGGCAAAACTGTTCTTTCCCAACATTTTGGTTTAAACGCAATGAAGGAGGCGGAGAAACGAAACATCAACCTCAACTACGTTCATGTTAACTGTCGCGAATGCAAGGGAAGCCTCTTCATGATTCTTCAACGAACCATCCTAAAATTTCATCCTCATTTTCCAAGACGCGGCTATTCGGCAGAGGAACTATTGCAAGCGCTCATGCAGATTCTCGACGAGGAAAACGCGTATTTGATCTTGGCACTAGACGAGTTGGAAGCCCTCATCCTCAGTGAAGGGTCAGACCCCATCTACAACCTAACTCGCATCCAAGAAGAACGCCTCAAGGCTCCTCAAAGACTTTCCCTCATCTGTATCCTCCGTCAACCCGAATACTTAGAGAAGCTGGATCCAAGCACAAGAAGCACTCTTCAACGCAACGTCATCCATCTGAAAGAATACTCGAAACCGCAACTTGAAGACATTCTTAACGACCGAGTGAACCTCGCCTTTAGGCAAGGAACAGTCTCAACCCAAACCATGAACCTCGTCGCCGAATTGGCCTATTCAGAAGGGGGAAATGCTCGTTACTCCATTGAGCTTCTTTGGCGAGCTGGCAAGTATGCTGACGCTTCGGAAATGCGGGAGGTTTCTCCTGAGTGCGTTCGAAAAGCGGCTGTCAGCGTTTATCCGGTTGTGCGGAAGGACATGATCTCCTTCCTCACTCTTCATGAGAAATTGTTTCTTCTCGGTGTTGCGAGGCGTTTCAAACAAACCGACACTGCTTACATGTCTATGGGGGAGGCTGAGGATGCTTATGCCATTGTTTGTGAAGAATACGGCGAAGAGAGGCGGGGTCACACTCAACTCTGGAAATACGTTAAGGAGCTTTCGGCGTCGGGTATAATTGAAACAAAGGTTTCTGGAGAGGGACAGCGGGGGAAAACTACCCTCATCAGTTTGCCTCGGGTTCCAGCCTCTGACCTAGAACAGGAGTTGAGTAGGGTTCTTATGAAGGGAGGTAGGTGAATTTCGATGGCGATAGAAGAAGTTTTCTCTTCGAAGGGGCGGGTGAAAATTCTTAGAATCTTAGCGGAGATTGGGGAGTTGAACATTTCAGCGATTGCTAGGCGAGCTGGCTTAAACTATGCCACGACAAATCAACATCTGTTGGCTCTGGAAAACCATGGTTTAATTCGGCATAAGAGGTTTGGGAGGATTCGCATTTTTCGTTTTGATGAAGAAAATCCTAGGGCGAGGATGATCAAAAAACTCATAGAATTTTGGGAACAAACAAATAAGCCCGAATCAAATCATGAATAACAAAGCTGGTGTTGGAGACAATTCATATGTCCATGATTGACGTAACCGCGAAACCGGAGGTTTATCGGGAAGCTAAGGCGAAGGGAGCCATCAAACTGAAGCCTGAAACCATACGGTTGATTAGAGAAGGAAAAGTTGAGAAGGGCGACCCCTTTCACGTGGCAAAGGTTGCCGGAATCCTAGCAGCGAAAAACACGAGTTCCCTGATTCCCCTGTGTCATCCTTTACCCCTAACCAACGTGGAAGTTAACTTACATATCGTCGACGATTCTACGGTGGAGGTAGAGACAACGGTTAAGACTAGGGCTCAGACGGGAGTGGAGATGGAGGCTCTCGTTGCGGCTACAGTGGCTTTGTTGACGGTTTGGGACATGACCAAGCAGTATGAGAAGGATAAGCGCGGACAGTATCCTCACACGGTCATTCAAGACATACGTGTGGTTCGGAAACTGAAAGAGGAAGGCAGATGAGCGAAACCGCCCGTAAACACAAGGCTGAGGCGCCTAAGAAGCTGAACTTTGCGGTTATCGTTTGCAGTTCTTCTCGCTATCAGGACCTCAAGGCGAGAAAGCCAGTTTATGATCCTTCCGGCGATTTAATCGTTGAAACTTTAGAAAGGGCTGGTCATAGTGTTGTCTTTAGAGGAATCGTGCCCGACGACAAGGTTTTGATCGGAAAAAATGTTGCCAGAGCCGTGGGATCGGAAGAGGTGGATGCAATTATTGTGTGCGGCGGAACCGGAATCAGTCCAAAAGACGTGACGATTGAGGCGGTGAGACCTATGTTGGTTAAGACTTTGCCTGGTTTTGGAGAGTTGTTTAGAAAGCTGAGTTTTGACGAGATTGGTTCGGCGGCTGTTTTGACTCGTGCCTTGGCGGGTGTTGCGGATCAGGGGAAGGCTGTTTTTTGTATTCCAGGCTCGCCGCAGGCTGTGAGACTTGTTTTGGAAAAGCTTATTTTGCCCGAAGTGGGTCACATACTGAAACATGCCCGCGAAAAATAGTGATTCCTAATGATTTACGACAATTATGGTCGTCCTGTTCTTAATCTAAGGATTTCCGTGACCCAAAAATGCAACATGCACTGCCCCTACTGCCACAGAGAAGGCGAAACTAACCCGTCCACTGTTATGTCTGTAGAAGAGATTGTCCACATAGTCAAGATAGCCTTAAGCCTCGGCATCTCCCGAGTGAAGCTAACCGGAGGAGAGCCACTTCTTCGTGAAGATATTCTTGACATCGTCGGGGGCATCGCTGAACTTCGAGGCTTAAGAGACCTGTCCATGACCACGAATGGAACCTTCTTGGAAGCCATGGCGAAAGACCTAAAGATAAAAGGACTAAACCGGGTGAACGTGAGTCTTCCCACCCTAAACCCTGAAACGTACCGCAACCTCAGGGGAGGCAACCTAAGAGACGCCATAGAAGGAGTCAGAGCAGCCGTTGAAGCCGAACTCTACCCAGTGAAACTGAACATGTTGATTCTCAAAAACGTAAACGAAAGAGAGGTAGACAGAATGATTCAATTCACAGAACGAACCATGACAATCCTACAGCTAATTGAACTGGAACCACTAAACCTCAGCGACGCATATTATGAACGTTACCACCTTGACTTAAACGAAATTGAACAAAAGTTAAAGGAGCAGGCATTGGAAGTCAGAACTCGTGAATACATGCAGAACAGACGGATCTACTTTCTGCCTAAAGTAAAGGTGGAAGTGATTCACCCAATCGAAAACACCGAGTTTTGCGCCCGCTGCACCCGCATCAGAGTGACAAGCGATGGAAAGCTAAAGCCCTGCCTCATGAGAAACGACAACCTGGTAGACATCCTCACTCCCCTGCGGGATGGAGCCAACGATGAAGAACTGACAAAAATCTTCCTTGAAGCTGTTAAGAGACGTGAGCCATACTACAAAGCGCTAACCGAGGAATGTGGTAGGGCGTTTTAAATCAGGTAGTAATCCATAACTTTTTTCAAGCGTTTTGGCGGAAGTTCCGTGACAGAGAGTTTCTTGAGTATCTTAATCATGTGAGGCTGAAATCTAGTGAGGTCTGTAAGGGTTACGAGACCGATGAGTTTCCCTCTGTGAACAACAGGCAGCTTCTTTATCTTAGTTTTGAACATGAGTTTCACTGCATTCTCGATTTCCATTTTGGGTTTTCCCAGTATGAGGGGCGCGGACATAATATCTGAAACCTTGATTTTTTCCGGGTCCACGGATTTGGCGAGAACTCGTTTAAGCATGTCTCGTTCCGTGATTATCCCGACGGGTTTTCCCTTGAGGAGAACGACGACACATCCTATTTCGTGTTTGTTCATGAGTCTTACGGCTTTATGAACAGTAGCATCAGCGTCTATTGTAATCACTTCATCAACCATGACGTCTTCGACGTTGAGGTCCATGACAACACACCGGATAACTAATTGCAACACTTCTGCTGTTTATAGATTATTATCTCCTAATCTTTTTTACAAATTCAAATTACCATTCACGTATTGTCTAGATTAGGTAGAGGAGCAAGCTTTTCCCACCGAAAAGGCAAGATAAGTAGAGAGATGAAAACTTTGAAAACGAAATTGCTACAACTGATGAAAAATAGAAGTATCCGCAAATACATCCCAGACGATTATCACCCAGTCGCAATCTTGCCCATAGGCCATCC
>JACUTO010000142.1 GCA_014859755.1 Candidatus Bathyarchaeota archaeon | reverse complement strand
GCTCATCCTCTCGACATTTCCGTCTTTGTCTATATGCTCGATAACGATTGGCATACCGGCTTTGCCACCTATTTTTACCTTCTCCTGAGCGATTTCAACCAGATCCATGGGCTTCACCCCAGCCTCAGGTGGAAAGACGCCCTTTTCAGTTATCTTGCCCTGTCCCATGAGCATCGCCACTAAGGCCGCTGGGATGCCGGTACCCTCTCCCATTCCCTTCCCTCTTGACGACATTGAAAATACGTATGTGCTACTTTCTCCTTTTTTCCTCCCTTTCACCACTATTTTTAGACAACCCATCGGTTCTGTTATTCCCGCTTCCTTCACAAGCCTCTCCCTTTGAGACAGTATGTAAGCGACCGCGAATTCAAGCGGCGAGATCTTTTGTCCCTTCACATCTATCGGTTCCTCGCTAGTAATGCCCAGCCTCACAACACCCTTAATTAGCTCCGCATAAGCTGGAGGCAACACCAGCCCCAAATTCGTAACTCGCTTCACCCCCTTGATGTATTTCGGAAGTGTTATGGTTTCAGGGTGCGGATAGGCATATACTCTGTACTTTCCAACATCAGCGAAATCCACTTCTTCTTCGAGTGCCTTGCCGCTCTCCTCGAATAGATTGACGGTCGTGAACTTTCCGTCGAGGAACATGGGCACTTCGATCATCATCGAGTGTATTCTATGCTTGACAACTGCTGGTCCCTCCACCTCCTCACCACCGTGTGCATGGTAGATATCGATTGACTCAATCTCGTCTAAAAGGGTCTCAGCACAGAATCTCACGAGAACGTTTGCAACTCCGGGCGAGCTTCCCATACCTATCAAAGCTGAAATCCCTGCCTTTTTCGCATCCTCATCCATGGCCAAGATCTTCTCAGTTGCATCGAAATCGTCACAGATATCAACGTAGTTTATGCCTGATTCAATTGTTGCTTTAAGTACCCTCGGTCCAAACTCATAGAAGGGGCCAATGCAGTTCAGCACTACCGAGGATCCCTTGATGGCTTCCTTGATGCTATCTGGATCTGAAGCGTCTACCTTGATAGCTGAAACTCTTTCGGCCCCCAGTTCGAAAGCAAGCTTTTTTGCCTTCTGTACATCCATATCACCAATTACAATTTTCGAGAAAACATCACTCGAAGCAAGGGTCTTCACAGCTATGCTTCCAACTGCCCCGCATCCACCTAGAACTGTAATTCTCATGCTTTCACACCTCTTATCTCGATATTTGAGTCTTCCATTTATTTATTAGAAATAATAAACTATATAATGTTTATTAATAATAATAGATTATATAAAGATGAGACAAAAGCTGGGTGAATTATGTTCAGATGGAAATTTGGTAAATATGAAGAAATAGAAGCGCATCCTGAAGCACTTCCGGAAGGTGTAGATACAGAGGAATATGCGATTGCAACTTACTTCATATCTTTGCCCCCGACATTGGACATTTGGGATACGGCGCGGGCGATCGCAATAGAGCAGAGCACTGGAACGTGGGTACCAGTTCCTGAAGAAACACCGGAGGTGAGAAAAAAGCACGTGGCAAAAGTTGTGGGCGTCTTCGAGGCACCGTTCCCTGAAGTTCTAGCTCCGACAGATGTTAAGGAAAGAAATTACATAATCCAAATAGCCTTTCCGATCGTGAACTTTGGTCAACAGATCCCCATGATGCTGTCAACTGTGGCAGGAAACGTAATGTGCTGGGAAAGAATCAAAATTTTGGATATCAGATTTCCGAAAAAGTATGTAGAAGGGTTTAAGGGTCCGAAATTCGGAATTGAGGGGATAAGGAAGCTTCTGGGTGTCAGAGATAGACCTTTGACTAACAATATGATCAAGCCATGCACAGGCTTTACACCACAGGTTGGGGCGAGACTTGCTTACGAGGCAGCTTTAGGAGGGATTGATATGATTAAAGACGATGAACTCCTCGGAAATCCTACCTTCAACCCAATTAAGGAAAGAGTACCAAAGTATATGGAATCGATAGAAAAGGCTGATGAAGAAAAGGGAGAGAAAACCCTTTATACGGTGAACGTAACGGACAGAGCATCAAAGGTTCTCGAAAACGCCGAAAAAGCAATCGAGCTTGGTGCGAACGCAATAATGATAAATTTCTTGACAGCAGGTATCTCTGTTTTGAGGGAGCTAGCAGAAGATCCAAGCATAAACGTACCTATTCTCGCCCACATGGACTTCTCCGGAACCATGTACGTTTCTCCGTACTCGGGGTTGTCTTCCAATTTGATACTGGGAAAATTACCCAGGCTTGCAGGAGCAGACATTGTAGTTTATCCTGCTCCGTATGGAAAAGCGCCTTTCATGCAGGAAAGGTACATCAAAGTAGCCCATGATCTTGTGTTCCCGTTCTATCATCTGAAGAGGACGTTTCCGATGCCCAGTGGGGGGATAACCCCAGCGATGATACCACAAATTGTGAAGGATCTCGGTTACGACATTGTTATAGGGACCGGAGGAGCCATTCATGCTCACCCTATGGGCGCAACCTCTGGTGGGAAGGCTTTCAGACAAGCCGTGGAAGCCGTGATGAGAGGGATTCCAATAAAGGAGATGGCCAAGGAGCATGAAGAGTTAAGGGTTGCACTAGAGACCTTACGGTAGGCAACTAAAATTCACGAAAGGACAAGTCTCTGAGCGAGGGAATGTTGTAAGACCCTCCTAACTCGCATCCTTGGGTCATTTGGTCGTCCCAGCATTCCCAGCAAAGGCCGTGCGCGAAAAAATATTAGAACTACATATTGTTGTAGATTGTTATAGGGTGATTATGGTTGGTTTATATCGGAAGGCTTTCTAAAGATGAGATAATCAAAAATTTTGCGGCGCATGTTTCATCTGGCAAAGTGGACTTCTACACAGCGATTGGTTTCGACTTTATAATGGGTCGTAGAGAAGGCCCCTGGATGTGGGATATCTCAGGAGAAAAAAAGCTCATAAATTGCCACTGTAACGGAGGCGTATTCAACTTAGGTCACCGCCATCCAGCGGTGTTAAATGTGTTAAAGGAGGCTTTAGAGGAGCTAGACATAGGGAATCACCATCTTATTAGCGAACAACGCGCCATACTGGCCGACAAACTTGTAGAACTGTCTCCCGAGGAGATTACTAGGGTCGTTTTTGGTGTAGGAGGTGGCGAGGCAGTTGATTTTGCCATTAAGCTGGCAAGAGGATACACCGGGAGACATAAAATTATTTACGCCAAAGGTGGTTATCATGGGCATACTGGATTAGCTTTAGCAGCAGGTGATGACCACTTTAAGGCTCCCTTTGAACCTTTAGCCCCAGGATTTGTAGCTGTTCCCTTCGGAGATGCCGATTTCGTTGAAAGAGCCGTAGATGAAAAAACAGCTGCTGTATTGTTTGAGACCATACCAGCTACGCTAGGTATGCCGTTACCGCCTAACGATTTCTATGAAAAGGTTAGGGAAATATGTGACAGAAAAGGTGTGCTATTGATTCTTGATGAGATACAAACTGGGTTAGGTAGGACGGGAAGGCTTTGGGGTTTTGAGCATTACGACGTTGTTCCAGACATATTCGTCATCGGAAAAGGTTTATCTGGCGGTGTGTATCCGATTTCTGCAACGTGTTATAAAGAGGAACTTGACTCTTTCATGTGTAAAAACCCCTTTATCCATGTATCTACATTTGGAGGGGCGGAGTTAGGTTGTCCGGTGGCTTTAAAAGTCTTAGAAATCGTATCGTCAGAAACATTTTTGGAGCATGTTAAGGACGTTGCTAATCTTTTAGGTGAAAAACTAGAATCTTTACTGGAGCGCTATTCAGACATTCTCGTTGAGATACGTCAGAAAGGCTTATTCATGGGGTTAAAGATGAGTGATGTTGGCTATGGACCAGTAATGAGTATAGCATCATACAATAACGGAATTCTTGCCGTATACGCTGATAATGACAGTTCTGTGCTACAATTCTTGCCTCCATTGATTATTGATAAGAGTGAGGCATCATACATCCTCGAAAGATTGGATGAAGCTTACAAATGGGCTAAAGAACATCCTGAGTATTTAGAGCTGGCCCGGGCGGTTGTCCACTAATCAGATTTAGGGAAGGTGTCCAATGGCACTCGCTGTAGATAGAGAATTACTAAAAGCTTTTGAGGAGAAACTTGATCCGTCCAAACCTGAAGAATCGCCTATCCCTGCCAAAGTGCTAGGTTACGGTGAGATAAGCACTATATTCGAAATTATCCACGAATCTCAGAGAGATATCGCCTATAAGAGGATGCCGCTTTTCGATGATATGCAGCAGGTTGAAAGATACA
>JACUTO010000141.1 GCA_014859755.1 Candidatus Bathyarchaeota archaeon | reverse complement strand
AACCGAATGGCAAGAATTCAAAAAACTCAAGCCAGAAGACTTCACCAAAAACATGCGAAAACCCATCCTAATCGACGGAAGAAGAATCTACGATCCAAAACAATTCAGCCAAAAACTCAAATTCGCGGCCATAGGACTTGGACAATGACATGCGGGTTTGAGCATCAAAAAAACAAAAAGACCGATAAGCATAAACCCTTATCGTGAGCTTTCATGTGGAAAGTGATATCCTCCAAACTACATTACGCCTCACCTTTCCTTCGTGTATTTGAAGATAAAATAATCCTGCCCAACGGAGAGCAAACCATTTTCTCAAGGCTGGACATGCCCGACTTCGTCACAGTCTTACCTATAACCTCGACAAAGATACTCATGGTACGCAACTATCGTTACCCAGCTAACCAATGGTTCCTTGAGCTTCCTTCAGGCATCATGGAGAAAGGAGAAAACCCAGAACAGTGTGCCAAACGGGAACTGAGGGAGGAAACAGGATACCACGCAAAGCTCTCCTACGTGACCTGGTACCACCCCATCAGCCGATCCCTTCAAAAAGCTCACATCTTCTTAGCCACCTCCCTCATCAACGGATCGCCTGACCGAGATCGAACAGAGAACCAACAGGTAGTAACCATCCCAGCCCAACAGATTCTAAACAAAATGGATCAAGGAAAACTTCGACACGCACCAACGGTCGTAGCCCTCAGCCTATGCAGAAATTTTCTCCTCTCCCAAACTGAATGAAAAATAACCGTCTGCGTTTGAAATGTGCCAAACAATTGAAACACTCCTTGCTTCGAAAACAACAAAAAGCCATGAATTCAAAAATCAAGACTACGAGAAACCCACCACCAAAAAATCTAGTCGGAGATGAATGCGCGCGCATTCAACCTTCCTTCATCTCTTTCCTTCTATTATCTCTCTGTAAGTTTTGGCGCTCTTTCTTTCTCTCCGCATTTTGGTCTTCAGATCAACTGAGTACAGTCCGAACTTCATGCTGAAGCCTTTGGTCCATTCATAATTGTCAGTTAAGGACCAGTGAAAATATCCGCGAACGTCAACTTTGTCCTCGTTTATTGCTCTATCTAAGACCTTGAGATGATCCATCAGAAATTTTGGTCTGAGCACATCGTTTGCGTCTGCTGTCCCATTCTCTGTTATGTACAGCGGTCTTCCATACCTCTCCATCAACTTCAAAGCCTCAAGCATCCCCTCTGGATAGATCTCCCATCCTGAATCAGATGTCGGCCTCCCCTCAACCGAGGTGCTGTTTGGTTTACAGCCGAAGCCGTAATTCTGCACCATCTCTGGGATCACAGGTATACCCGCAAAAAGCCTGGCTAAACGGGATTTCCTTCCTTTCACCACAAGCCGAGTGTAGTAGTTTACGCCAAGCCAGTCAAGACGTTGACCAGTATAACTCTTCACTTCCCCTTTATCTCTAACTCCGTTAAAGTTTCTATCCAACCACCCATTACAGACAGATTCTAGGAAGAAGTGATTATGCATGTGGTTCATAAACTCGGCTGCCTTAACATCAGCCCCGCTTTCTGCGACTAAGGGTCTGGCTGGGATAATGTTGTGTATCAAACCAACAGCCGCTGGATTATAACTATCATCATCCGCCTTAACCGTGTCCGCCCTCTTCATCGCGTCGTAGGCTCTTGCGTGGGCGACGGCCATGTTTATGGCTGCCTTCCTAGAGGCTCTAAAATTATTTAGTGCCGGTGGGAAACCAGACTCAGGTATCAAGTAGCCCGTCTCAGAAATTACCATAGGCTCATTGAAGGTTGCCCATTTATCAACAATGTCGCCCAACTTCCACGCTACATACGCTGCGTATTTGGTGAACTCAATTACCGTCCCTTCATCAACCCATCCTTTCGGACCTTTACGCAGTCTGCTGTCACGAACAGTTATGGGGTCATGGATCCACAAAGGCAACGTAAAATGGTTTAGGCACACAAAAACCTTAAAGTCTCTAACCCGCAAATCCTCTATCACAGCTCTGTAATGGTTAAGAGCATCACTATTCGCCGCTTCTTCAAGACTTTCAAGGGCAGCGTCATCTACCATTATCTCCGCAATGTTTCCGTCAGAAGCTTTTTCAACCCCAACTTGAATCAGGGAGGTGCTTTCCGGAAAAATCCTGCTCCACTCAACCCCTATTCTATAAGCGTTTAAACCAACCTTCCTAGCTATCCTGTGATCCTTCATGTAGAAACTCCAGTAGTCCACACCATTCTCCGGCAAATCACCACTCACAGTACCCCTCTGAATATTAACGGCATCGTGCACCCACGCATACCAGTCCGTGTTGGAGTCAATATTCCTCCCAGCTAGATCACCCATCTCAAACTGGAATCCGCTATTAGATACACCCCACAGAAAACCTTCGGGAAAAACCATAATGCCCATCCAGCTGTACTACGAAAGATGCTAGTATTAAATCATGCATGCACTGAAATATGCGCGCGCAACTCTCTCTAAGCAATTTAAGGAAATACGTTGGCGTTCTTACATATCCTGTTAACACTGATGATCAGTTATTACAAATGATTTATGATTCGACGTGGTCTAACTTTACGCGCGGGCTTTTCTTGACTCTTCTTCTGCTATCAAAGTGTCTGGTCTATCTTCAAGTTTTGTTCTGTCTTCTCCAATTCGTCCTTCTTTCATCCTATTTCTAATTTGTTGAAGTGTCTTCTCTATAGCTTGCCTTTCTTCTTCAATTTTGCTTCGTGTTTCCCAGAGCTCGCTTAGATCTTCCATATTTAGGTCTGAGACTCCTTCTTCGTGCATTTTCTCAGCAAGTTTAAGATCGTCTTTTGAAGGTTTTACGCTAAATTTTTTATCTTCTATGCTATGTCTCACCATCTGCAGAAACGTCTTGTATGGATAAACCAAACATGGAATCAACACATAGTCTCGTATGCTCAACTTATCAAATTGTTCTTGTGCTTGCATTTCTGCCTTCTCGATTTGGTCATATCCAGAATTTTTTCGTAAACTGTCTTTTTGCGTTCTTTCGTCATGTTCTGTAGGCAGCCTTAACAGTTCTCTTATTGCGAAATATCTTCGTTGCCCGTCAATGACTACGTATTTGCCTTTACCGTAAAAGAAATCCAACCGTTCGGGCAGTTCTGCAACTTCAAAGGGCTTCAATAAGCCAAATTGCCCTATTGAATGTTTTAGGGCGTCTAAATCGTCACGCTTCATAGCTTTTGATGCTCTTGAATTTTTAACTGCTATTGTTCCATAAGTGGAAACACCTGATTGTTTGGTATCACAACCATCATGTCTCGGTTTAATGGAGTCGATGCACACCTTCCACGGGATGGCGAGTTCTGAAAAAGGTATATACTTTAACTCCATATTCTTGCCTAACTTAATTGGTTTCAGATTCAAGCTTGTACGGCTCCTTTTTCGTCTTACTTACTGATTTGAAAGTTGTCTCCAATTTGATTTGTTTGCAGTAATCGCTGGTCACCGGATTGATCATGCTTTAGGGGGGAGAGTGTGCGACTCTAATGTATTCACTAAGGAATGCTTGCATTCTACTATTCTGTTACAGCTCAAACATTCATCAGGAATAGAAGCATTTCTTGGAAGAGTTCGTAGATACCCAAATTGATGCTTACATTCTGGAGCAGTTTCTGTTTTCGGATTCTCTCGGATTATTCTCTCTTGGATGGGAGAATGCACGCGCGCAACGGGGGCCTCCATTTCGAGGCTCTCTTTGGCAACTTTCTCTGGGATAGTGAACTTTTCTGCTAAATTTTTACTGACTTTTCTAGAATAGCTGTAGATACCGCCCAGCAAAATGCAGAGAGCAAGGAGCCGACTGATCTGCACTACCTCGTCAGTTTTAGTCGTCAGCGAAAAGTTCACCTCATGAAAAATTGTGACAATAGACCCAATTAAGAAGAGGACACCGGACAAAAATACCGGTATCCAAAATGATTTGCCCGTACCTAGATGTCTAATAGCTTTAAAAGTCCTTAAACCCAATATGCCTAAGAGAGTGGCAACCAACGCAAATATTACATCAGAAATAAGAATTAACCAGTTCAACCGTTCATTCCAACCACAGTTCATTTCTATTCTTTTGTATTAAGACTCACGATATATAATTTGAATCCCACAATTTAAGTCTTGTCGTATATTCGTTGAACATTAATACATTTGCGCGCGCGCATACTTATGCTACATATTTTGCCTTCATTAGCCCTATATACCTGAATAAATCAAAATTCTAACATCGGAAAACTAACGATGAGATAAAAGTGCCAAACAAATCCGGAGTAATTATTTGTCCAAATCC
>JACUTO010000140.1 GCA_014859755.1 Candidatus Bathyarchaeota archaeon | reverse complement strand
GGCCACTCATAATAATCGCCTTTGGAGTCCTAATCGTTATCGGAGCCTTGTACAAATATAGCCGCAGGTACTAACCTACCCTTTTTTCTTATCCACAAATTCACAGGTAGCAACTTTGCAAACGTAACAAATTCTTTCATGATCCCACTGCGAAAGCGATATTCGCGTAAAAAGCCAAAAAACAGTCAAAGCAACCAAAAATAGATCAACCATCACGCTGTGAACCAATTTATCGACTCCAATCAAGATGAAAAAGGTTCCCAAAACGAAAAAGATGTTCAAAAACAAACGGACAAAACTCCTAAATTTAAACTGGAACAAACCAGAACCGACTCCCAGAACTCCCACCCAAACCATCAAGAAACTGCTCAGCTCAACACCCCAGTCACTGAAAAAATACAGAAGGGTTCCAGCAAGAGCCGAAAGCCCTCCCAAAAGCAACCCTGTGCACGCGGCACAAAACGTCTTGTCGCCTATTCGAAACACGTGAGCAGCGAAATTTTCGCAATCAGGATGATGCCCTTGCAGCGTGGAGGAAGTCCGGTGAGAAGCAAACTTGCCAAGGTAGGGGCGACTGGGCTTTTCTTCCTTTCCGAAATCAAAAATTCTTGAACACCGTTTTGGGAAAAAAACCGCAAGAATTCCAAAGACACAGATTAATCCGAAAATTGAGCCGATTAATGGTTTTCGCCAAAGAAGGCTTTCATGCACATTTGGCGGGTAAACCGTGAGCATTCCCGCAAGAAACAATCCGAGGAATGACACAAGGACTAGATATGTTATGTGGAAACTGCGAGATAGGTTCTGGGACATGGCCAATCGCTACTCAAAACAACGTTCTAAACTGGTTTACAATGCCTCGAGCAGCCATATACCAATATACTCTTCTCTTTATTTCTTTCCTTGAGAGAAGCCCCCGGAGTCTTCTACCCCAAGATCCGAAAAAGCTTCTATAGCATTGGTAAAGTTCTTCCTGCACTTCTTCTCTAGACAGCGTCTCCGTAGGCATGATGGCGTGAACCATGTCATAGTTCGCCCAATTCCAATCTTCAATCCATCCATTCCGCTTAGCCTCCTCAAAAACCTGAGTGCCGGGAAACGGAGTAAGGATCGCAAAAATCGCCAGGTCAGGGTCTAAATCATCTGTAAACTCTCTTAAACTCTCTATGGACTCAGCAGAATCTTTGCGTTCCCCAATAATGAACATCCCTTGCGCAAATATATCATTCTTTTTCAACAATTTCACCGCCTCCTTAGCTTGTTCTGGACTCGTTTCTTTGTTAAAGGCTTCAAGGGTAAATGATCTGTGGCTTTCTACCCCTAAGAGAACCCAGCGGAGGCCGGATTTTCTCATCTTCGGCAAAAGGTCACGATGCTTTACAACATCATCGCACCTAACCTGCATAAACCACATCATATCGTCTGAAAAACCTCGCCGAATAAGCTCATCGCTTAGGTCCCTTGCACGTTTGCCCAAACCGAAATTGTCGTCAGTCAGCCATAGAAATCTGCTCCCATAATTTTCGTAGCAAAACTCAAATTCGTCAGCGATCCGTTTCGGCGACTTTGCCCTCCATTTTCCTCCCCAGTGCCCCCATTGAGTGCAGAAGGTGCAGCGGTGTGGACAACCCCTAGACCCCTCAATTAAGGCGTACCTGGTTTTGGGACCTGCCATTGCGGTGAAATGGTATTCGTGAATGACGTCCTCGACAAAATGATACCCAGGGTAGGGCAGCTCATCTAGATTCTTGATCAACGGTCGTAATGGACTGTGTAAGATTTTTCCGTCGTGCCTGAAGGAGACCCCGTTTATTCTTGCAAACGACTTATTTCCAGCGAACGCTTGTGCCAGCTCCACAAAAGTTCGCTCCCCTTCTCCACGCACAATAACGTCGATCTCGGGATACGTCTCTAAACTCTCATGAGCCATAACTGTAAAGTGTTGCCCCCCGGCAACAGTTAGAACATCTGGCTTCACTTTTTTCGCTGTTTCTAAGGTTCGGACGGCAACGTAAGTATTGCAGGTGGCAAGGGCGCTCGAAGCGACAATATCGGGGTTAAAAGATTCAACATGCCTTTCTAGTCCTTTCCAATCCAAACGCTTGGCATTGCAATCTAACACATCTATTTCTACATCCTTGCGTTTGCTTTCAAGGAAAGCCGCAAGTTGAAGAATTCCATAGGGAGGTGGGAGATACTCTCCCATAACAAACCAGTAATCCTTCGGAGGTTCTACGAAGAGCACTTTCACCTGTGCCATCTCGGTTAATGATGCGTCATTATCCTAACTCGATTCTTTTACTGATTACATTTTTGTTCATCTCTACAAATATGGAAGTTGAGAATTAATGTGGAAAATTTAACCAATATTTAATAGGACAAACACCAAATACGTTTCACTTACACTGGAGAGAGGTGACTGATGCTCTCGCATGAAAGACAACATGAGAAACGAGACATACTCGGCCTCGCTTCCTTCGGATTTTTCCTTCTGCTTATCGGGGTGATTTGGGTAATTACGTCAAACCTCTCCCAAGCAGTTGTTGACTTCTTCAAAGACTTCGAACTCACAGAGGAGATTTTTCCAAATGTTTTGTTGCCTGCTCCGGCACACCATCATCCGGTAGTTTATACAGCTGTTGCGCTGTTTTGTTTTGTCTTTGGTCTGTTTCAGATCGTCATTTTGGTTTTGAGGTTCTTTTTTAGAGAACCCCTAGATAGGGTGGCTGGGACGTTTTCGGGTATAGTTTTTTGGTTGGGTGTCGGTTTCGTTTCGAACCTGTTGGCGGCTGAAGCCCTTGAGTGGTTCGGTTTTCTTGGTTGGTTCATTGTGTTCATAGGGCTGTCGCTTGTTGTTAGGAGCCTTTTGGTGTTGCTGTTTGAAGTTGCACTACGAAAATCGTGAAATAGAGGATTAAAAGCTTCACAGCCTATAGACAATTCATTTCTTGCTGCCTACGTCCGTTAGTCTCTGTTGTCCAGCGCCAGTTAACTCCCAAACGTAAGACCTCTTGCCCTTACGAGTGAGGATGTTTTCAGCTTCGAGAAGATGAAGATGATGAAGAACCGAAGCGTAGCTCAAACCAGTTTCTTGCGCAAGTTTTTTGGCATTAGACGCTTCCTTCTCAAGAATCAAAATTATCCGCGTCCTAGCCAACAGGCCCCGTTGGACATTTCTCTTTAGAGTCAAAAAAGCCTTAGGATGGTGGGCTATTCTAAACATGGTTCCTCAAAACAAATTATCCTTTGACACAAAAAAGGTTTCCAGTAGTTCTGCTAACCGACGAAGTCTGCGAGGCTGACTTGTCTAGGTTTATTACCTTCGAACAACGATCTGATTTCTTCTTCAACCAAGAAAAGCCGTTGAGCGTAATACTCAGAGAGACCATACTTCTGAACGAGTTGATGCGCCGCCTCCAAGTATTTTTCAATCCCCCCACGATAAACGGTTAGGGTCACGGCGCCTCCACAGTCTGGACACTTGCCACGGAGAGGCAGCCTTCTAAACCGTTTGTTGCAGGATTTGCATCGAAAGTTTTGGGTGGTGAAAGCTCTTAGGTTGCCAGCTATGTCGCGGATAAAGTGTGTAGTTAGAACCTTCTTCGCAACCATCTCAGCGTCGACAGCTTCAATCTTTTCCGCCAATGTAAGCTGGCTATGTAACTTGTTAATCATCCGTCCCAATTTCTTATACACACTCTCATCATTGCCCATGTTGATGTCAGAAACGGGAATCGTATACTTGAAGCCCTGAAACTGCGCGGCGGTGTTTAATCGATGTTCGATGAGGTCTATGAGTTCGCTTACTTTCTGGGGCGCCGCCTTCTGCCAAGTTTTTTCATAAAAAAGGGATGGATACGTCGCAGCAACATCGACTTCATGAGCTTGCCGCTGCACCTCCAATGGATTTACCACCGGGATGATGAACAGCGGAGCGTCCATTATTCCCCCTATCTGAGCAGGCAGATAAGCCTTAGAGAAGCTCAAGATCGTGTCCAAAGCCAGCATTAGCGTGTCTTCATCGCCGTCGCAGTCCCTGCGCTTCGCCGAATGCCAAAGGGGATGAGCGTAGCAAACGTTCAGACGAGTAAAGCCGATGATTCTCCCGAGGATGCCTACGGAAGTGTGGGGTGCCAAACCCACGACAAGATGCCCAACCAGGTCATCAACTCGTTTAACCTTGTAGTATGGAGGAAGTTCATACACCTTTTCCAGAAGTTCGTCTAGAAAGTTGGCAACGCGAACAAAGTATTCTGCGCTCTTCAACGGAATAATCACATCCTGCACCTTAAGTTCACATATCTGATTAGGATCGGTCAAGCTGTTTCCAT
>JACUTO010000139.1 GCA_014859755.1 Candidatus Bathyarchaeota archaeon | reverse complement strand
ATACACGATCTCAACATAGTATGTTGAGTCCCGGATGCTTGAGGGTAAATCAAGTTTTTTCTTTAACAGGACGTCACAATTGGTAGAGTTTGCTAGAATGTAGAGGTTCCCTAGCGAGTTAGATACGTAGTCGGCAACTTCCTTCAATTCTCTCTCCATCATCTCAACATTTATGTTATCAACTACATTGAAATAGAAAAGCGGCATCACAAAAATCAATGTAATTAGCGCACTGATACATATGACGTGACTCATCGTCGGCGCCGGCAATTCTTTGTTTCCTCCTACACACCCACCTGCACCGTAGCAATAACAAAGTTGAAAACAACCTTATCACCGTCCAATTGAATAGGAGTGTAGGACTTATCCTCCCCCAATTGAACAGTGATATTGCATTGTTTGTCGCCGTCAAGGTTATAGCCGTTGCCTTCGGGGCCACAGTCAGGAATCGTGGTTACATTAAGACATTTTGCTTTAAGATCAAAATCGCCAATGTATGTTGACCATTTCGCTATATCAATCTTAATAATCCATATGTCCACGTAATTGACACGTACTTGATAATCGCCGTCGGTAACGTTAATCGTAGAAGCTTTCATAACTCGAACTCCATACGTTAGGGTCATGTAAACCCAACCTGAGCCCTGCTCTATTGACGCTCTCCCATAACTTCCTGCGCCGTTAGAAATGGTCCTGTTATTTCCCAAGAAGTACGATTGGTAGCCCTCTCCAAAATTAGCGTACTTTGTTTTCGTACCGTATCTTATATACCCAGTGAAGAAATCACGTGAGAGAGAATAACTCGCGTTTGGGTAGCCAGTAACATTTACGATTAAGTGCATTCCTCTTAAGGCGTCGTTCGGTATTAATTCTAATTGTCCATAGTCAACGGTGAATCGAGCCGAACGAGATGCCTGAGGCTTCCAAGCAACGTTTTCCAGTGCGTCGTCAAAGGCCAAAATCGACTTCATGGCGACATCGAATTCGGTTGCTCCTCTCTGTTGCTCCAAGATTTGATAAGCATAACTCGAAGCCACAAGGGTGAGAGTAATAGCAGTGACAGTCATGATGACTGCCGAAATCGTGTATGAAACGCCTAGTTTTCCGAATAGAAAAGGAATTTTTGGCTTTTTCATATGCCTCCAACCATCCACCTTTCTCCTACATGATCATTGGAACGACCTTTGACGCAACGATGGCGATGAGAACGAGCAAGGCAGCATGCTTGAAACCAGCGGCCAAAGATTCTTCGCTGATTTTGCCGGCTACCAGCCCGATCAGATAGCAGTGGGTGATCACCGAAACCGTGAAGATCAACGTAAGAAAATCTATGTCAGGAGCGCTTGCCACTGTGGGTCCTGCCATACTCACCGTCTGCGTGGTGAAAATAAGAGTCATAAGAGTCGTCGCTACCAGCAGGACTGCGGCGAAATAGGGAATGAGCATGTAGGGTCGACAGTTCATTCTTTTCTCTTTCTCCACTTCCTGGGTCGTGTTGTTGAATCTCGCAAGCGTTTCGATCATGGATATGGTTCCGCCGCCGACGTCGATGGCCTCCAATAGGAGAAACATTACAACCTGGGACATCCAACTCTTGGTTCGATGGACAAAATCCATGATGACTTTTCTCATCGGAATCCCCCAAGAAAGATCAGACGACATTTTTTTCAACTCCTTAGAAAATGCGCCGTAATCACGATCCGAAAGAGAATCAATGCACCTTTCAGGAGACAACCCTGTTTTCCTAACTTCCGTTAAATCTCTAAGAAAGTTGGCTATCCCACGCTCAATACTCGATTTTCTACCCGCAACTTTGCTGTGAACGAAGGCCGGAGGCACAACAGAAATGATTAGAGCGATAGCCACTGCGATTGGTAAATCAACAATGCCTTTGAGGAAATCAAGTGGCGTTTGAACCATCCCAAAGAAGCCGGTGAGCAAGAGGAGAACTAAAACAGCCACCGCTGAAGAAACGGCGTAGGCCTTGTATGGTCTCATCTCGCTGATGGGGACTTTTGGTTGCATGCCGTGGGCGAGATATAGGAAAACAACGGAAAGCAGAGGGGTGAAAACGTATGTATACATTATCACTCCGGACCCCATATCCATGCCTGTGCTGTATATCGACTCGACGCTGAAGAGAATGTAGAAGCAGAGGGACATGAGAACCATTATGATGATGAAGGATTCCAGAAGCATTCCCAGACGCTCGGCGGCAGCCTTCACCCTCATGGACCTCGTTTTGAAGATGTCCTGCGCCTTTGTTTCTAGGAAATGGATGACGTCGCCGCCTATAATAACCGTTGAAGCATAACCAGAAACGAAATCTCTGAAGATGTCCAAGGGATTATTCCTGCCTGCATTTTCTAGGGCGGAGAGGGGATCCACACCAAAGATTTCCACGTCTCTGATGAGATGTCTAGCCTCTTTACGCATCGCAGGCAACAGTTCAACATCTGTAAGTCGCTTGAAACTCATGTAAGGCGGTATGCCTCCCGACGCCATAACCGTAATATACGTTGCTGCAAAAGGCATCTCCCTTTCTAACGCACTGGACCTTTCGCTAGCTCGCGACATCGGCGTGACGATGAACCCAACCATAACGTAAGCAGGCATCGGCACCAAAAAAATGAGGGGAAGCAGCTTGGTGAAATACAGAAGCACAAGCGCCACAATAGATACCGGTAGAGTCAGGAGGGCTACGAAAAACATTAAGGAAACATAGGTTTCGGGATAAATCTTGATTCCTGCTTTTCCCAAGTAGTCCTTAAACTCGAAGACACCGCTTAAGAATTTGGGAGAAATGCGGCCGAAGATTCGGTAGGACCAGGCTTCAAGAGTGTTGAGCAGTGGCATCAGCTTGGACCTCCCTCTCGTAAAATTCTTCTGGTCTGGAGTAGTATTCGGTTATGATCCTTGCGACGTCTCTGTAGCTTCGTATGTTGCGTTTCCGCATCCAGTGTAACACATTTTCGCGTCGTTTCATCTCGTCCATTAATTCTTGCCAGCTGAAACCTCTGCGTTCCGTTATGGCGGGAAGCAGGATCCCATTTCTGAACGAGGAAACATGGCCGTCTTCGGCTGCTCTCCATTTGAAAACGTTTCTGTAATCTTCGTAATCAGCAACTTCGTCCACGGAAAGTATTCGTCTATAGCCCTTCATTTCGCCAGTTTTCGATTGTGGTAAATGCACTCTTTGAATCGACGCAACCATGTTCATGAGAGGCATATACGCTGGAGCTATGTCCATGGGTTTCTGGATCAAACGCTTGACAGCTGAATCGATGTTTTCTGCGTGCATGGTGGCCATGCCGCCGTGGCCCGTTGCCAATGCTTGAAACAGGGTGTATGCTTCGCTGCCTCGAATCTCACCGACAACTATCAAGTCTGGACGATGCCTCATGGAGGTCTTAACCAGATCGAAAAGGGTTACTTCGCCAGTTAGGGTTTCTCCGAGACCGTAACTTCTCCTTGAAATCAGTGACACCCAGTTTTCGTGAGGTAGGTTAAGCTCTGCCGTTTCCTCGATCGTAATGATCTTGCTGCCGGGTTTAATCAAACAAGCCACGGCGTTGAGGAAGGTGGTTTTCCCTGAAGCCGTTCCGCCGAGCACCATGAGGGAGGCTCTGTTCTCTAGGCACGTCCAGAAATACGCAGCCATCTCCTCAGAGAGGGTTCCTAGGTTTATTAGGTCGATAATTGAGTAGGGGTCCTCCCGGAACTTTCTTATAGTGAAAGCGGTTCCGAATGGTGTTACTTCCCGTCTGTAACAAACTGCAAGTCTGTGCTTTCCGGGTAGAGAAGCGTCAACTATGGGGAAGGCTGAGCTAACGTGCTTTCCAGCCATGTGAACCAACTTTACTATGGCATCGTCGAGTTCCCGGTCATCTTCGAAGAACATGTTGGTTTCGAGGTTCTCATACTTTCTATGCCAAATGTAAACGGGCTTCTTGACGCCGTCGCAGGAAATATCTTCGATGTTTGGATCCCGCATCAAAGCATCAATTCGGCCAAAGCCAACTAGGTTCCGTTGGGCATGGTAAAGAACTTTGGACCAAGAAACATCAGGCAACCAGCCTAGACTGATCCGGTACTTGTTAACGATTTTTTCGGCTTCCGTGACGAAGAATTGCCGGGGATCCTCGATCTCCTCCCTTGGTGATCCGATCTCAGCGAGGAGGATCTCTAAGATTCTGTCGTATACGTTTCGTTCAAGTACGTCTAGTTGAAGTTCATCTAGAATGTATTTGAATTCGCCAGTTGTGGGGTTCTGGGCGATGGCAACGTGCACAAACGGCTCGTATAGGGGATATCTTTCCACGACTTTGTAACCCTTCGGCAAAGGTAGTGGAGGAGGCGCTGGAGGTAAGG
>JACUTO010000138.1 GCA_014859755.1 Candidatus Bathyarchaeota archaeon | reverse complement strand
TGGAACATGGGACAACCACCGTGGAGGCTAAGAGCGGTTACGGATTAACCACAACAGATGAAGTAAAATGTCTAGAAGTAATGAAAGTCTTGAACGAAAAGCATCCCATCGACATCGTGTCCACCTTCCTAGGAGCCCACGCCATCCCTCTAGAATACAAAAATAACCCAGACGAGTACGTAGACCTCGTGATTAACGAGATGATTCCAGAGGTTGCAAGCCGCAAGTTAGCAGAATTCTGCGATGTCTTTTGCGAAAAAGGAGTGTTCGACACAAGTCGGTCTAGAAAAATTCTTTTGAAAGGCAAGGAACAGGGGCTAACGCCCAAATTGCACTCGGATGAAATGACCAGACTTGGAGGAGCCGAACTAGCCGCGGAAGTGGGAGCAATTTCAGCAAGTCACCTTCTCTTTGCTTCTGACAATGGTTTGAAGGCGATGGCGAAACAAGGTGTCACGGCAATTCTGCTTCCAGGGGCGTCGTTTTCTCTCATGACTGGAAGGTATGCTGACGCCAGAAAGATGATTTCTTGGGGCGTGGCTGTTGCCTTAGGAACCGACTACAACCCTAGTTGTTGGATAGAAAGTCAACAGATTGTAATTGCGTTAGCTTGCCACCAAATGCGTATGACGTCATCAGAGGCAATAACAGCAGCAACAATAAACGCTGCGCATGCCGTAGACCGAGCGCAGACTGTGGGAAGCCTAGAAGCAGGTAAAAAGGCGGACATTGCCGTTTTGAACGCTTCAAACCATAAATTCTTGGGATACCGTTTCGGGACGAACCTCGTAGACAAGGTGATAAAGAATGGAAAGCTCGTCGTGAATGAAGGAAAAATGATTTAAGACCTTCGCACTTTTCGAAAACTTATAACGATCAGTTTCCATTTGAAATCTTGGTGAACGTGTTGTCGAAGTTGAAAGGGCCGGTTAAGTGTATAACAGGTTCTGAACTGCATTGCAAGAACTGGCAGATTGAGGGTATTCTTCGAATGTTATACAACGTTGTTGATCCTGAGGTCGCCAAGGATTCTGAGAATCTTGTTGTTTACGGCGGCACCGGAAAAGCCGCTAGGAACTGGGAGTGCTTTGGAAAGATTGTTGAAACACTTACTGAATTGGAGGTTGACGACACTCTTTTGATTCAGAGCGGAAAGCCTGTGGCGGTCTTCAAGACCCATGAATGGGCTCCGAGAGCCTTGATCGTAAACAGCATGCTCGTTCCGAAGTGGGCAACTTGGGATTACTTCTACGAACTGGAACAGAAAGGATTGATCATGTTTGGGCAGATGACAGCGGGCTCCTGGGCATACATCGGAACACAAGGCATCTTACAGGGCACCTACGAAACCATGGCGGCCATCGCAAAGGAACATTTCGGAGGAAGCTTGCAGGGAAAACTTGTGCTCACAGCCGGCTTAGGCGAGATGGGAGGAGCGCAGCCTCTGGCAGTAACCATGAACGACGGAGTGGCTCTAGTCGTTGAAATCAACAAGAAGGCAATCGAAAGAAGGATCAAACACGGATACCTCGAAACCTGGACCGACGACTTGAACGAAGCAACTGAAATGGCTCAACAAGCCGAAGAGGAAGGAGCGCCCAAGAGCATAGGGCTGCTCGGCAACGCCGCTGACGTCCACCCTGAACTTGTTAAAAGAGGAATCATCCCAGACGTTTTGACGGATCAAACAGCCGCCCACGACCCCCTCAAAGGTTACTATCCAGCGGGGCTCTCCATAGAGGAGGCAGATGAGCTTCGAGAAAAGGACTCTAAGTCATACGTCGAAAAGGCCAGGAGAAGTATTCGCGTTCAGGTGAAAGCTATGGTTGACATGATGAAGAAGGGAGCAGTCACATTCGAATACGGCAACAACATACGCCAAGAGGCGTTTAACGGCGGATATAAAGAAGCCTTCGCCTTCCCAGGTTTTGTGCGGAGATATATCAGACCCATGTTTTGTGAGGGGCGAGGCCCCTTCAGATGGACCTCCCTCGTCGGCGATCCTGAGGACATTTACACGCTTGATGACGTGGTCCTTGAAGAATTCGCTTACAACAAGGAACTCTGCCGGTGGATTCGGAAGGCTAAGGAAGAGGTCAAGTTTCAAGGTTTGCCGGCTCGAGTATGTTGGCTCGGCTTCGGCGAGAGGGCTAAGTTTGGAAAAATCATGAACGACATGGTTCATAGAGGGGAACTTTCGGGACCCATCTGGATCGGAAGAGACCATCTTGACGGCGGAAGCGTTGCGTCACCGAACAGAGAAACCGAGGGCATGGCTGACGGAAGCGACGCCATCGCGGACTGGCCTATCCTGAACGGTCTTTTGAACGGTGTGGCCGGGGCAACCTGGGTTTCCGTGCACCATGGAGGCGGTGTGGGAATAGGATACAGCATTCACGCTGGGATGTGCTTAGTCGCGGACGGCACCGGAGAAGCCGAAAAAAGAATTGTTCGAGTCTTGACTACAGACCCGGGAACGGCTATAGTTCGACACGCCGATGCGGGCTACGAAAAAGCTGAGAGAATGGCTAGGGTGAAGGGTATCAAGATGCCTATGCTGAAAAAGTAATCATCTCAAATGGGTCTCTGAACCGTTTCGAAAACACTTCCGTCTGTTGATTCTTGCTGTGACGAAAGCGGTAGCTCCTACGACATTTTAATATATCAACCGCCTTGATTAGACATGAAAAGAAGGGATCACGATGAAGGTGTTGGTTGACGGTGAAAACCTCACCATAGATGACGTGGTTGCGGTGGCGCGTGAAGGCGCTGAAGTTGAAATACCAGGAAAAGCAGAGGAGAAAGTAGAGAGGTGTAGACGGTTTCTTGAGGAGGCGGTGAAGGAGAAAAGAGTGGTTTACGGCGTTACCACAGGGTTTGGTGCTCTAGCAACGGTGGTTATACCTCCGGAGAAAGTCAAGAAACTACAGGCTAACTTGATTAGAAGCCATTCCGCGGGTGTTGGAAAACCAATAGACAAGGATACGACGAGGGCTTTGATGCTTTTGAGGGCTAACACTTTGGCTAAGGGAAACTCAGGGATCAGATTGCAGACCTTAGAGACTTTGGTTCGAATGATCAACAAAGGAGTGCATCCGGTGATTCCGGAAAAGGGATCCGTGGGCGCCAGCGGTGACCTCGCTCCGTTAGCTCACATGGCTTTGGTGATGATGGGCGAGGGTGAGGCGGAATATCAGGGCAAGAGGATGAATGGAAAAGAAGCTATGGAAAAGGCTGGAATCACTCCGGTTGAACTTGACTCGAAAGAAGGACTAGCTTTGATTAATGGCACTCAACTGATGACGGCAATTGGAACGCTAGCGCTCTGTGATGCAGAAAGACTGATCAGAACCGCTGAAGTCGCTGCCTCCATGAGTCTGGAAGCCTTGAGCGGAATATCAGACGCCTTCGACGAAAGGATTCATAGAATAAGACCGCATCCGGGTCAAATCGCGAGCGCTCGAAACATACGGTTGCTCACTGCGGGAAGCAAGATAATGCGGTCGAGCAGTATGTTGACGGGTGGACCTGTAGTGAGGCCTCCTCATGACCCCTACAGCCTAAGGTGCACGCCGCAGGTCTTAGGTGCGGCGAGGGACGCTGTCTCCTACGTGCGAAGGGTGATAGAGACTGAAATCAACTCTGCGATAGACAACCCCTTGATTTTCGTTGAGGATAAGGAGTTTTTGTCTGGTGGGAACTTCCTTGGGCAACCAATATCCGTTGCCATGGATTTGCTGGGTATAGCGCTGACCGTGGTTGGTAACATCTCTGAGAGAAGAATAGCGAGGCTCATGGATGAAAACCTAAGCCTTGGGTTACCCGCCTTCTTGATTCACAGAGAAGTGGAAAAAGGAATACACAGCGGTTTCATGTCCGCTCAAATCACGGCGGCAGCCTTGGCTTCCGAGAACAAAGCCCTAGCGCATCCGGCGAGCGTTGACTCGATCCCCACTGAGGCAAACTTTGAAGACTTCGTGAGTATGGGTTCAATTGCGGCGAGGAAAACGCGGGAGATCCTCCGAAATGTAGAGTTGATCGTGGCCATCGAATTGCTGTGCGCAGCGCAAGGCATAGATCACCGAGGACCAAGCAGAGCTGGAGAAGGAACCAAAGCGGCGCATTCGCTGATAAGAAAGAAAGTGCCTATCTTGAAGGAGGACAGAGTGATATCCACGGATATAGAAACGATTGTGGAATTGATTCGAAGCGGGGAGCTAATAGATGCTGTGGAAAAGGCGATTAAAAGCACGTTAATCTAAAGAATAGTCGTCGATCATCCAAGTTCCTTTCAAGGTTTCTCTATACTCGATAAGTGGAAAAGAGCCTCATTATGCGAGTGGTCTCCACCCTTTAGGCAGCTTCATGGCAAGCAACAAGATGTTTG
>JACUTO010000137.1 GCA_014859755.1 Candidatus Bathyarchaeota archaeon | reverse complement strand
GTGGATGAAACCAAATGCACTGGCTGCGGCATATGCACCCAAAACTGCCCAACAGAAGTTCCAAGCGAATTCGACATGAATCTAGGTTTTCGTAAGGCAATCTATGTTCCCTTCCCTCAGGCTGTTCCACTTGTATGCACAATTGATGAGGAACATTGTCTCAAGCACACGCTTGGAATATGCGGATTGTGTGAAAAAGTGTGCAAGGCTGGCGCCATCGACTTTGACCAAAAGCCAGAGGAAATCACGCTAAACGTTTCTGCTATCATTGTCGCTACTGGCTTTAATCTATTCAATCCATCTGTAATCAAAGAATACGGTTATGGACAATACAAGAACGTGCTGACGTCTATGGAGTTTGAGCGTCTAGTCAACGCATCCGGCCCAACCGGAGGACACATTATAAGGCCCTCTGACGGAAAGGTACCGAAAACAATTGCTTTCATACAGTGTGTAGGCTCTAGGAGTTTAGGAAGAGGTGTCGCATACTGCTCTAGCGCATGCTGCATGTATGCCACAAAGGAAGCTATACTAATCAAAGATCATGAACCCGAATCCGAGGTCTTCATATTCTACATCGACCTTAGAGTCTTTGGAAAGGGCTTCCAAGACTTCATTAACAGAGCAAAAGAACACTGGGGCGTAAAATACATTAGAGGACGCCCTGGCGAGATCATAGAAGATCCAAGAACAAAGGATATCATAATCCGATGTGAACACACGGTAAACAGAGAAGTAAGAGAACTAAAAGTAGATATGGTAGTGCTCTGTCCTGCTTTGATTCCTGTGGAAACCAACAAGGAGTTGGGCGAGAACCTCGGAGTAAAGCTTGATGAATACGGTTTCTTCAAAGCTAAAGACTCCATGTTGGCGCCAGTTGACACAAACGTCCCGGGCGTTCTCATATGTGGATACTGCCAAAGCCCCAAGGACATTCCCGAATGTGTTGTGCAAGCCAGTGGAGCGGCTGCTAGAGCAGCTGAAGTAATAGCCTTAACGGCTCACAAGGAGGCTCAGTAAATGGAGCACAGCAGCGATAAGACTCCAAGAGTTGGTGTTTTCATTTGCCACTGTGGCATAAACATAGGCGGCGTTGTCAAAGTACCAGAAGTGGTTGAATACGCCAAAACGCTGCCGGATGTTGTTTACGCAGAGGGAAATCTTTACACATGCTCCTCAGAAGGATTAAGCAAGATCAAGGAAGGAATACAGAAATACGATCTCAACAGGGTTATCGTCGCCTCATGCACCCCAAGAACCCATGAACCGCTTTTCAGAGCAGCTTGCGAAGAAGCTGGTCTAAACAAGTACCTTTTCGAAATGGCAAACATAAGAGACCAATGCTCATGGGTGCACATGCACGAGCCCGAAAAGGCTACTGAAAAGGCGAAGGACCTCGTCCGAATGGCTGTCGCCAAAGCCCGTCTACTCCAGCCGCAAGAGGAGCCGATAATAGATATAGCTCCTTCAGCGTTAGTTATCGGCGGTGGAGCCGCGGGAATGACGGCTGCCCTATGCCTCGCCAACCAAGGATTCAAGGTTTACCTTGTAGAAAAAGAACCTGAACTCGGTGGAATGCTCAGAGACTTACACAAGTTGTATCCCGCTATGGAAGAAGCCTCAGAAGTCCTAAACCAACTTGTCAACGCAGTAAAGTCAAACGAAAACATAGAGACATTAACATCGACTGTTGTGAAGGACGTCAAAGGTTTCATCGGAAACTTTGAAGCCACAGTTCAGAAAGGAACCGGAGAGACCGTCGACTTTGGAATAGGAACAATCGTTGTGGCTACGGGAGCCGATAATTTTGAGCCTGTTGGCATGTATGGGTACAAGGAATACGATAAGGTAATAACGCAACTTCAACTTGAGCAACTTCTTAAGAACGGCAAACTGAAGAATCTACAAAAGGTAGTCATGATTCAGTGCGTTGGAGCTAGGGAAGAAAAGGGCAGGACTTACTGCTCCAGAATATGCTGCATGACCGCCCTCAAAAACGCATTGCTCATTAAGGAGTTATGTCCGGACGCTGACGTTTACATCCTTTTCCGAGACCTTCAAACCTACGGAGAAGAATACGAGAGGTATTACAGAGAAGTTCAAAAGAAAGACGTGAAGTTCATCAAATATCTTCCAGAAAAGCCTCCTGAAGTTTCCCCCGGAAAAAATGGAAAATTAAACGTTAACATCTATCACACGCTTATTGGTGAACAAGTCAAAATCGGGGCGGACCTAGTTGTGCTGTCGACGCCTCTGATACAACATGAAGATGCAAAGGAACTATCGCAAATACTGAAGGTGCCCCTTGGCGCAGACGGTTTCTTCTTTGAAGCCCACGTGAAGCTAAGGCCTGTGGACTTTGCCACCGACGGAATATTTGTGTGTGGAACGGCTCATAGCCCAAAAGACATTGGAGAAAGCATATCGCAAGCATACGCTGTTGCTTCTAGAGCAGCGATTCCTATGGCAAAGGGCAAAGTTGAAGTGGAAGCCATAGTTGCGGTCGTAAACGAGGAATTATGTAAAGGATGCGGCAGGTGTGAAGAAGTCTGCGAATACAACGCTATCGAACTGGAAGAAGCTGAGCGCACGCTAATAGCAAAGGTGATTGAAGCACAGTGCAAGGGTTGTGGCGTCTGCGCCGTCACGTGTCCCACTGGAGCGATTACCATGGAACACTTCACCAACAAGCAAATCAACGCCATGATAACGGCTGCCATAGGGGGTTAACGAAATGTTAAGTGAACCAAAAATCGTGGCTTTTCTGTGCAATTGGTGTAGTTACGCAGGTGCGGATCTCGCTGGCGTGAGTAGAATTAGGTATCCGCCAAACATTAGGATTATACGAGTCATGTGTTCGGGAAGAGTTGATCCAGCGTTTATTTTCAGAGCCTTTGAAACTGGAGCAGACGGCGTCTTGGTTGGGGGATGCCACATAGGCGATTGTCATTATGTAAGCGGAAATTTGAAAGCTGAAAAACGAATGGAGAACACGAAAAAACTCTTAAAGCTGCTTGGACTTGGACAGGAAAGGCTACGTTTAGAATGGATTTCAGCCTCTGAAGGAGGAAAGTTCGCCCAAGTCGTAACGGAGTTTACAGAGACTATAAGAAAAATGGGGCCGAACCCGTTAAAGGCTGAAGCCAACGTGAATAATCCCATAGATGTGGAAGCAGTAGTTTCCGAAGCGCTCAAAAAAACGAACGTTCAATACTGCCTTGAATGCGGAAAATGTTCTGGAAGTTGCCCAGTATCAAGAGTTGACAACACGTTTTCGCCTAGACGCATAGTTGAAAAGTTCTTGTTGGGTTTTGAGGACAGAGTTATTTCCGGAAAAGACCTTTGGACGTGTCTGTCCTGTTACCAGTGCAGTGAGCGATGTCCATCGGATGTAAGGTTTCCGGAGTTTGTTAGGGCATGTAGAAGTACAGCTCCAAGAGATATGTTGGAAGAAACCTGTGCACACAGAGGGATACCTATGACTTTATCGAGGATAATGATAAACCCCAAAATCAGGCAGAATCGAATGGGCTGGCTCCCAGAAGGAGCTCAAATTTCCAAACGTGGAGACTTACTTTACTTTGTGGGCTGCCTACCCTACTTTGACATCCTTTTCGAAGACTTCAATCTGGAACTTACAAAGATTCCTCAAAGCGTGGTCAAAATACTCAACAAAGTTGGGATAAAACCAGCAATGCTCCCTAATGAAAAATGTTGTGGCCACGATCTGTTGTGGACTGGAGACTTAGAGAATTTTGAAAAATTGGCAAAAATAAACATAGCAAACATAAAAGCAACCGGAGCAAAAAGGGTAGTTACGTCTTGTCCGGAATGTTATAGAACCATCAAAAAAGACTACGCCGAATTTGTCGGCGAATTAGATTTTGAAGTCTTGCATATGTCTGAGCTCTTATCTGAATTGGTTGACAAGGATGAACTGAAATTTGAGGTTGATCCTGAGAGGAAGGTTGTTTATCACGATTCTTGTAGACTCGGGAGACAAATGGGCGTCTATGAACCCCCTAGAAAGGTCATAGGCAGTCTTCCCGGAACTCAGCTTGTAGAAATGGAGAGAAATCGAGAAAACGCTCTTTGTTGCGGAGTGAACGCTTGGCTGTCTTGCAACAAATACCACAAGGAGATCCAGATGGACAGGTTGAAAGAAGCGAAGGCCACTGGTGCAGATCTACTGGTAACAACTTGCCCGAAGTGTCAAATCCACTGGAAATGCGTCACAAGCGAAAAACTACCGATTAATCCAGACGAAATAACGATGGAAATGCGGGACCTTTCAGTGTTGGTGGCGGAGGCGATGAATTTAGCGTGAAGGTGAAAATTATGGAAGCCAACAAGTCTGTCTTGGTCATCGGCGGCGGAATCGCGGGGATGCAAGCGAGTTTAGATTTAGCCGACCGTGGAATGAAGGTTTACCTC
>JACUTO010000136.1 GCA_014859755.1 Candidatus Bathyarchaeota archaeon | reverse complement strand
GTTTGATAGTGCATCGGGATGACAACAGCAGGCTTGATCAACTTCACCGCCTCAGCCGCCTCCCTAGATCCCATGGTATAATAGTCACCGATAGGAATCAGCGCCACGTCCGGACGATGAATTTCACCGATAAGCTTCATATCTCCGAAGAGCCCTGTATCACCGGCATGATAGACGGTTTTTCCCTCCGCCTTTATAACGAAGCCTGTAGGCGCCCCCCGAGTTGAGGAATGGAAAGCCTGAACCATGGTTATTCTTGTTCCTTTTACGTCAACGGTTCCGCCGATGTTGATTCCAACAACATCTTTTACGCCATTTTCCTCAGCAAAGACACCCAGTTCGTATATGCCAACAAAGGTCGCTCCGGTTCTTTTACAAATTTCAATAGCGTCACCTAGATGGTCTCCGTGATCGTGGGTGACGCAAACTACGTCGGCTTTCTTGATGTCTGAAGCCTTCATGGTAGCTAGTGGGTTGCCCGTCAACCAGGGGTCTATCAACAAGATTTTGTTCGCCAACTCGATTTCGAAGCCCGAGTGTCCTAACCACCTTATTTTTCCCACGGCACATCACCTTTTCTAAACTTTTTTAACTCGCCACCCATTTAAAGGGATTTACGTGTAAGACTATGGCAATACCTGAAGAAGTTTTCCAAAAATATCAGCGCGCTGGAAAAATCACTAGGGAAGTCCGAGAAGAGATGAGGATAACCGTTCGTGAAGGCATGCCGATCATTGACATATGCGAAAAGGCGGAATCTCTAATTAGGAAAAAGGGAGGAAAGCCCGCGTTTCCCTGCAACGTGTCCGTCAACGAAATCGCTGCGCATTATACCTCTCCCCCGCAGGACAAGCGAATCATTCCAGAAAATTCTATAGTCAAAATAGACATCGGTGTTCATGTTGACGGTTACATCGCCGACACAGCTGTAACCGTTTGTTTCAATCCAGAATACGACGACCTCGTAAACACAGCAAAAGAAGCCCTAAAAAAGGCTGTGGAAATACTTCGACCTGGACTGTCCATGTCTCGCTTCGGCTCAACCATTCAAAAGACGATTAAGACCCGTGGGTTCAAACCCGTCTCAAATCTTACTGGACATTTGATTGGACGGTACGTAATACACGCCGGAAAATCCCTGCCCAACGTGTTTCACATATCCACCTCCAGAGTGAAGGAGGGAGAAATTTACGGAGTTGAACCCTTCGTAACGGTTGCCAAAGCTGCTGGTAGAGTTGAGAACGGTGAAGAGGCGCACATTTTTCGATATTTGAAGCATAAATCTTTGAAGGACCCCTACGCCAAGCGACTTCTAAACCATATTCGAAAGAATTTTCAGACTCTCCCCTTCACGGAGCGGTGGCTTCAAGGATGCGTGCCGCCTAGTCGCTATAAAACCGCATTTTCAGAGCTTCTCTCCTCAAAAACTTTGATGTCCTATCCTGTCTTTATAGAGGCAAGCGGAAAACCTGTGGCGCAGGCTGAACACACAATTTTGGTGGTAAAGGACGGCTGTATGGTGCTAACTTAGTTTTTCTACTTTTCTTTTTCCTTATCCTCACGATAGATCGAGGCAATCATCATTTTATCGTTGCATTTTGGGCAAGGTTCTGTTTCTTTGAAGATGTAGTCTCCTCTTTCGAAGTCTCGAATGTTTTTAAACCCACATTTTTGGCATAGTATTGTTGTGATCACTTGAGGCATTTCAAAAGCTGCTCGCGAAGGCTTTCTCTGAGCTTGTAACAGCATGTACGCTGATATGGCGAGTCCAATGAAGCCTATCAACATGTAAGGTAGCGCACTGGTGGGATCCTGACTTTCGTACGTAAATCCTAAGAAGAGGGCGATGACCGATGAAACAACGGTTACGAGAATCATCGCAAGAGAGAAGGGGGAAATCTTTCTTGTCCGAGGCTCAGCTTTTTCAGTCATTTCTTTCACCTACTGTCCAATGCCTATCGTGTTCCCGATGCCAGCTATTATGACAGCGTCTCCCTTCTTTGTCCTTTCTAGAATTAGCCGTTTAATCCGTTGAATCGCTGCGTCTGCGGCGTCAAATATTTCTTTTCGCATGGGAGAAACGGCGTCTCCGATGTCTTCCTTGATAATGATGGCGTTCGTCGGGATTTTGTATTTGAGCACCGATTCCTCTATCTTAAATTGTTCGACCCCTGGCCCACCGATGGCTGCGCCTACTCCCTCAGCCACATCGCCTAGTTTCTCTCCTTCAAGCTTCACTGCAGCGTCTATCATGACTATTGTAGCAATCTTTCCCTTGTTTTCTTTTATAATCTTCTTTATCCCGTCTCCAGGCTTACCCACGTTTCCACCAGGGCCTTCTGCCTTCAGAACGTGTGCTATTCGGCCTTCTAGGGGCACTGTGGCTGCAACGATGTCCTTGGCTATTTTTTTTGTTTTGTGTCCGTGCATCAGTTTAGCGGCGACGAGGGCGCCTGCTCCGTCACCTATGGGTTGACCCGTTGCGAAGGCCTTCAGAGCGCTGGCGAAGGCCTCTGCTTCTCGCATGATGAGGGGCAAAACCATTTGAACTTGCATGATGATGTAGAGGCTTAGGGTTTTTTTGCCTAGTATATAGAAATGCCTTATGACCTTGTAGATGATGTTTAGTGCCATGGCAGCCTCAAGAGTGTTTTCCAAATTATTCAGTTGTACTTCATCTGCTTCCGGCGCCATGAGCTTCACTTCATCCTTAAAGCGGACATCTCGAACGTCCAATAGGTGCTCCAGCTTCCAAACGACGCCTGAAGGGTCCATACTCTGAGGAGTTATGGATATGTATTCCAAAAATTGGTCAACCCTCTCGGCGGGGTCTTCCTGAGGTTTTCCTATTTCCTTTATTGTCTCCATGGCTAGCTTCCGCCCCTCGTCTCTTATGAATTTGAGGCGGTGCAGATGTTTTTCAACATCTCTCAGCATGATGGTCATTTGGAAGCGCTGCCCGTAAAACATGAAAATCACGAAAAAACCGAGAAAAACTATTTGCAAAACCCATCCTATAATATCGTTTCCGCCCGGGAACAACTGAGAAACTTGCTGAATCATTAGCATCCACACCTCTCAAAGACTACACGGTTGGTAATAAATTTTCAGTATTTACGGTATATCTCTCCCTTGAAATCATAGCAAACCGTAAGACAAGAATGCTTTGGAAGAGCATAATCCCTCAGATCTCTGAGTAGGAGAAGGAGACTATATATACCTTCAACATTGCTTGTGACACAAACACACAAACGCATACATGCATTTCGAGTCATACCTTTCATTCGAAAAGGCTCTTAGATGCCAAAAGGGGTTGCCAGCTTTCCCGGCTTCGCGTGGCCGAAGACCACACTAACACCGGAAACGGAGCGCGGTTTAACTTCCGAGCTACCGATAAGAGGCGATTATCTGCTGGAGAATATCCATCTTTTTGGGATCACTAAAGCCGATTAGTTCGGCGAATTTCGTTATACTTTCCTTATCTAGTATTTTTAATACCCAACTGTCCATAGTTGCCTTTCGTTCTCCTTTTCGAACATCCAAATATATGCGACATCTAATCTCTAGATTCTTGAACATCTGCTGAACTGTATTTAGCAAACGTCTATCCGAGTTTGAAATAGCTATCGCACGAACATGCGGATCTCCTGGCACATGGTGTCCCTTTCTTTCGTGGCGCCAACGGTAGAAACGGGGGCCACCCTCGCCATCTGCGAATCCTCGCAAGTACTTTGCTTGCTCGTTTAATGTCCAAGCAAGCATTTCAGTATAGACGTTCTCCATTTTCAGATGCCTCTTATTTTCGGAATGGGATCGGGTGGGTCCCGCGCCCTATGGCCGGCAACCCCAATAACTTCGTCAATCTATGGTTCATTAAGTTTTCGCTTTAGTCCTGCGAGAAACGTATATATTTAGAACCTATAAAGTGTTGGATTGAGGGGCCGTAGTCTAGCTACGTCTCATCATCTGATGAGGCGCTAGAGAGGGATGACGACAGTTGACGCGAAGCAGTGTCAACCGCTAGGGGCTCCAGAACAGAACTCAACGGGTTTGCTGACCATGCCGGGATGAAGAAATTCTGGAGCGGTGAAGAAACCCGTAGGAACGGGGATGAACTGTTCCGGGTAAAGGTCGTCGGTTCAAATCCGGCCGGCCCCACCATTCGCAGGCCGCAAACTCTTTTTTTAAAAAAAGTCAACATGCCAGGCGAACACACACGAGCGCGTACTCAACACTATTTGGCAACTGAAATGCGCGCGCAAAGGCTAGGTCAAAACTCTTTTTCTATCCTTGTAACCATAGGAAAGAGAAATGACAATCAAAGGACCACCTATGAATCCTAAGAAAAATAAAGGTCTCACATAATATGCAATAATCAGAAACAACAACCCTACTAAACCTACCAAGCACCACTCTAGATTCTTTCTCTCCATATCAATTCACATTCACAACATTTGTTTCTGTACAT
>JACUTO010000135.1 GCA_014859755.1 Candidatus Bathyarchaeota archaeon | reverse complement strand
GTCCATCACGTGTGCTGTACACGCTGGCTGGCCGAACCGTGAAGATTGGAGAAGACTGTTTCCAGCTGATATGCATCCATCAGGCATAGACATTATACGTACATGGGCATACTACCTTATGGTCAGACATCTGGCACTGTTTGACGAGAAGCCGTACAAAAGCTGCTTAATCAACGGAATGGTTCTAGGTGCAGACGGCAGAAAAATGAGCAAATCCCTGAAAAATTACGTTGCCACCCCAGAGGTTCTAGACAAATATGGTGCTGACGCTTCTAGGCAGTGGGCTGCAGCGGGCGGCGCAACAGGTTCAGATATCCCATTTCGCTGGCCAGATGTCGAATACGGCTGGCGCTTCCTGATTAAGCTGTGGAATGCCTCACGTTTTGTATGTAACCAGTTGAAAGACTATGAGCCAAAGGAAAATTTGGAGTATGCACTTCAGCCTCTGGACAAGTGGATTTTAAGCAAGGCTGAAAAGCTGACGAAGAAAGTGACTGATGCTCTGGAGACGTGCCAGTTCAACATTGCTATGGAGGAAATTCGCAACTTCACGTGGCATGTTTTCTGCGATTGCTACATAGAAGCTGTAAAAGACAGGTTGTACAAGCCAGATTTCTACGGAAAAGAGAAGAGAGAAGCAGTGCAATACACGTTATATACAGTCTTGTATAGGATTCTGCAGCTTCTAGCACCAATAACACCGCACGTAACAGAGGAAATTTACCAGATAATGTATGCCGAGGATAAAAGCCACAAAAGTGTTCATCTGTCTCCTTGGCCAACTCCGGATGAAAAACACGTAGATGAAGAAGCAGAAAAGCATGGAGACTTAATAATGGCGGTAATAACCGAGATTAGACGGGAAAAAGCCGAAAAACGTATGCCGTTGAACACGCAGATTAAAAAACTGACAATTTACGCTGGAGGAAAAGACATGGCAGAAATAATTACGGAGGGCAGAGAGGATATATCTGGCACGTGTAAAGTTGTAAACATTGAAATTGTGCCGGAAGAAGGTGAGGGTAGGGAAATCGAGTCTTACAGTAACATCTGGTTTATTTCAGAGTATTAAGTGAAACTTAGAAGGAACATAATCTTATTGTGACACGAAGCTGGATCTTGAAGATTAGTGCAAGTTCAAATTCCTTTTATGTTATATATACTATTCCTTTACAAATCCAAAAAGTTTATATAAAATAGTGAGAATTGTTAAAATTCTATAAATGGAAGTGAGCTTACATTGGAGCGTAAGGATATTGAGACTAAGCGCCTTTTGGAAAAGATCCTATCTATTCTGAAACTTGCCAACAGCAAAATCATACTTCAAGAGAAAAAAGAAATTCTGAAGAATAAGACAAAACGCAAAATATACGAATTATGTGATGGAAAGCATACTGTGAGTGATATAGCCTCTGAACTCAAAACAACTCAGCCCAACGTGTCATACCATCTGTCATCTCTTCTAGAATTAGGCTTGGTTCTCTATGATGAATTAGGAGGCAAGAGATACTATGTCAAAAGCTTGGAGTGATTACGTTTGAGTGAGATAAACTCTCTATCCGAAAAGTTAGATGAACTAATCTTCTGGACTAAGTTCTCGGCGTTGCCTACATTTAGAACATTACTTAGGGACGCTCTAAGAGACGAAGTTGACAGACTTGTCTATGAACTCTCTGATGGCGGGAGAAGTACGCGAGAGATTGCACACCTAATTTCAAGAGGAGGAAGAAGAATCACCCATGTTACAGTTGCAAATATGTGGCAAAAGTGGTCTTTGATGAACTTGGTAATGCCAGCTGGGAGAAAAGGCCGTTACAAGAGAGTAGTTTCATTGGAATCAATTGGTATTGAAGTACCTCCAATGGAGGTTGTTCATGAAGAAAGAAGGGAAAGCAGTGAATGAAAACAAAGAAATTAGGGATATCTTAAGAGAGATTTTGAAATGGTTAAGATTTATTGGAAAACGGCAACTTAGAACACTGTTGCTTGATGCACTTGAGAAAGACGTCGATAAGGTTGTTTACGAGCTGAGTGATGGGAGAAGTCTCAGGGAAATAGAAAGAATATGCAAAGACAATGGTTACTCCATTGGCAAAAGTGCAATCAAAAGTCATTGGGGCAAATGGAAACCACTAGGAATTCTTGAACCAAGCGACAAATATCAAGGAAGATATGAGAGGGTTGTATCCCTAAAGGAAGTAGGCATTGAGTTCCCTGAGATTAAATTGAAGAAGTGAGGGTTAAACATGAACGACGAGCAATTTGAGAAACTAGTGGAAAGAATTGACATATTGATAAAGCTAACAGCCCTTAATACTCTTAAGGACAAGACTCCCAAGGAAAAAGTCAAGACTTTGTCTGGATTAGGTCTTAAATCTCTTGAGATTGCTAGAGTAATTGATAAATCACGGAATTATGTGGATGTTGTGCTTCATCGTGTGCGAAAAGAAGAAAAGAAGACTGCAGAAAAGGAAGAAAAAGATGTCCAAAACATAGGTGAATAATTTTGGAAAAGAATACTCATAAAGAAATTGTTAACATAAAAAGAGAAGTCAAGGATCTTAGAGAGACAGTTGATTTTCTATTATTAAGGCCAGATAATCCAATAGAATATGTAACGCACGTTCTAGGGAGATCCGAAGATAGGGTTAGAGTTTTCTTAGCAATAAACGGGAGAGATTCATTGAGAGAGATCGCCAAGAAGTTGCCTGGAGTAAATGTTCCTCGCTGTAGCAAGTATCTAGAGAAAAAAAAGCTGATTTACAAATTAGATGTTCCTGGAAGAAGTTTTGTGTATAGAAAACCACATTGGGCTCATGTACTCAATATTGACGAAATTGTCAGAGAAGATTATGGAATAACTAATGATGAGTGACTTTTCAAACCTAATTTCGCTGTACAACACCATTCTGAATTATATTCACCAGCGAGGATTAGAGGATTATGATGATTTCTCATGGAAATTGACTGAAAGAGTCTCAGAAGAGTTTCTAAAGGAAAACTTCGATGTTGAAAAGATAATTAAAAGGATATCAACACGCTTCTTCAAAATGAATTGTCTAAAACGAGAGGAATTCTATAGCGATAGTTTTGGGGATTTAGTTAAAAGAGTATGGAAAAGCCCAAAGAAGTTGAAGCTTCCATTTAGCGGCGCAGATAAACAAGCTATTATTCATCTTACTGAGATTCAGAAGCAACGAGGAAGTTATAAACAAATCTCTGTTGATGAAATAGATTCATTTGAAGCTATCAAGGATGTGCCAGCAGGAATAGTTGGAAAGCTTGGCCCTCTAGAAATTAAGGAAGACCAAATAAAAACGTGGTTTGCTGAAATAATTGGTGAACCATTTACTCAAAAAGATTGGGGTGGTGAACTTAGAGATCTTTATTCAAACAGAGTAAAGATTGGAGGCAAAAGAGTGCCTACTGCTTTCTTACTCAAAGGTCCAGGAGTAAAGGGCACACTAACCGCAGCAAGATGTGGAAAGAATGGGGATCAGATCCTTAGATTGGTAAAGGCATACAGTGCTCGGCTTTTCATTGTTCAATTTGTTGGTAAAATTCATCCTAATCTCATCGACACACTAGAAGCCCATGTTGCGTATGAAAGCAGAAAAGGAAAACAACTTCTATTCTGTGTAATTGATGGTGTAGATACTGCTAGAATCTTTTTAGCATATGGAAAGATGGGAATGAGAGTTCCAAAAAATAGGCACTAAACAAAATAGTTTATGAGGAGACAATATTGTAGATCCTTCTGAAATCCTTCTTATTATTAAAGGACTAAAAGAAGCGACGAGTATCATCAGGCAAGCGGTTATAGAAAAATATAGAGAAAACCCTATTGAAAAATCACTTCAGCAGTTTCACAGAAGTGTACTAGGTTATTACAAAGAGGTGTTGAAGCTCAAAAAGGATAAGAGTGATGCAGTAAAAATTGCTGAACGTATGGAAGAGGACTATATTTTCAACTTCTTCATTAAGAATGAGATTGTTGAAAGAATCACAAAGGGCCTTAGAATCGTAGCAGTCCTTTCTACTATTAAACCAGACTATCAACGTAGAGGCAGACAACAACAGAGTATACGAAAGCTTAGACAGTATAAATTTAAGATAATCTACTGGGTTCTACAATGCTTAGAGGCTACTAAGAACATAACTAGCCAACAATAACTACTGGTTCTTTCTAAACTTCTTGGCTATTTCCTCGCCGTCTACGAAAAATCCAAAGATCGGCTGCTTACCTATCAATTCAATGTGCTTCTCGAACGTACCCGTCCTGTGATCCTTACGACTCGAAAGAAGCCTAAAAAGCCGAAAAGCGTATGCCATTGAACACACGAATTAAAAGCTAACAATTTATGCTTGAGGTAAAGACATGACAGAAATAATTATGAAAGGAAGAGTGGATATATCTGGTACGTGGAAGCGATAAAGAGTGAGAAAGGTTGGAATAATAGGATGCGGAGCAATTGGCACCGTAATCGCAAAAGCAGTTGAAAGAGGAATAGTTGAATGTGACGAG
>JACUTO010000134.1 GCA_014859755.1 Candidatus Bathyarchaeota archaeon | reverse complement strand
TTGAGGATTCCGCTGCCTATTCCCGCTCTAAAACATTTAAACGCCTACGTGATTCGAACCGAAGACCAATGCGTCCTCATAGATACCGGAATGGGCAGCGATAAAGCGTTTGGAGAGTTGAGCCGCCAACTAGCTGAAATCGGAGTTAAACCAGAAAATCTAACGGAGATTTTGGTAACGCATTTTCACATAGACCATGTGGGTCTAGTCCCGCGTTTAAGAAAGCTTTCTGCAGCTCGACTCATAGTCTCGGCAAAGACCGCCGAAGCGGTGCAGCTGGTTAGGCAAACTTATGAAAGTTACTGGAAGAATTTGATGAGTATGTACAAGGTCGCTGGAGTTCCCACAGAACTCGTGGAGCAAATGCTCAAGGCAACCCCCGGCTATCTATACCAAGCAATCTACGAAGAGTTGGCAAGACCCTCAAGGACTTTAGAAGACGGGGAGAAAATATCGATAGGTGAGTACAGTTTCCAAGCCGTCTGGACGCCAGGTCATTCACCAGGACACATCTGCCTTTATGAACCTGAACGGCGACTTCTGATGGCTGGAGACCATCTTTTGCCCACTATCACTCCTCATGTTACTCAGTGGGGCGAAGAAAGTAGTGCCCTAACTGATTACCTAGATAGCTTGGAGAAGGTTGGGAAGTTAGACGTGGATGTAGTCCTTCCAGCTCATGAGGAACTCTTCAAAAATCACCGCAAACGAATAAGCGAATTAGAGGAACATCACCGATTGCGAGCAAGGGAGATGCTCTCTGAAATTCAAAGGCAAGAATTGACAGCGTATCAAATAGCTTCTAGGATTCACTGGGATATAAAATATGCCTCTTGGGACCGATTTCCCTTTTTTCAAAAATTCCTAGCCGTCGGTGAAACTTTAGCGCACCTTAAGTTTCTAGAAAAACAAGGCCAAGTGAGAAAAGGTATACATGCGGAAACCGTATTCTATCGTGCTATCTAGCCCGTCGCTATTTTATCGATTGTTGAAGGGAACGAGTGTAATTTTCTACACACATGAGAGTGGAGATGCCCCCGCAAACTCCCTCTTTTTTCTGTCTTCTTAATCTGGGCCTTTCCTCCCAACATGGAAAAAATCTGAAGGGCCGAGTGGCTGAAATCAGCGTAGTCCTTAAACTTCGTTTTCCTATTGAACAAAAAAGGCGCGCGCATATCACGGTCACATACATTCAAGAGCACGCGCACAAAGTATTGATTTAGTTTTTTAAGGAGGAAATAAAAAGATATGCCCGAATTTGTTTTTGAGGGAACTGCCAACTTGAAAAGCGGAACAGAATGCGATTTAACAGTAAAAGGCAAACATATTGTCACAGTCAGTCCTCCGCCAGAGTTTGGGGGAAAAGAAGGATACTGTGTGCCAGAGGAAATTTTCGCTGCAGCCTTGGCATCATGCATGAACACGTTGTTTCTTTTGATCGCAAAAAACTCCAACTTAAAACTCAAGAATCTTGAAACCAAAGCGATCCTAAATATGAATGCAGAAGGAATGGAAAAACTGATTTTCACAAACATACACTTCAATATGAAAGTTAGATTAGAGAAGGATACTGAATGGGAGCGGAAAAAAGCCAATTCCGTCTTCGAAATCGCACAGAAAATATGTCCACTGAGACAATCATGGGGAGAAAACGTCCCAATCACCTTCGAATTAAACTTCCAATAAAGCTTGGGCGCAGGTAGTTGTGTAAACCTTGGTAATCATAGCAAATATACGCGCGCATGTTGCTGTTGTGTCGCAGTCATATACATTTAAGAGAGGCGCGCCCGCAAAACCGGAAAGTGTCAAGAAATGGATCATAAAGCGTTACATAAAATAAGTTATGGCTTGTATGTCGTAACTTCCGGGAAAAGGGGTAACTGTAACGGTCAGATTGCCAACACTGTATTCCAGGCAACATCTGAACCCCCCACAATAGCGGTCTGTATTAATAAGAAGAACTTCACCCATGAGTTTATCCGAGAAAGCAGCGTTTTTGCTGTTTCGGTTCTTTCAAGGAATACGCCATTAGAGTTTATAGGTCATTTTGGTTTCAAGTGTGGAAGGGATATAGACAAATTCAAAGGAATAAATTACAAAGTTGGCATAACTGGTGCCCCAATAGTCTTAGATCATGCAGTTGCATATTTAGAGGCTAAAGTGATCAAAGAAGTTGATGGAGGCACACACACCATTTTCATTGGAAAAGTGGTTGATGCCGAAATCCTCACTGCCGAGGAACCTATGACTTATGCTTATTACCATGAAATAAAAAGAGGTGTGACTCCAAAGACAGCTCCAACTTACATAGAAGAAGAAAAGAAAGGAGGCGATAAAATGGCGAAGTATAGATGCACCATTTGCGCGTATATATACGATCCAGAGAAGGGAGACCCAGAATCCGGAATACCGCCAGGAACCCCATTTGAAGAACTGCCGGATGACTGGGTCTGTCCAGTTTGCGGAGCAACAAAAGATCAGTTTGAAAAGGTAGAATAAAATGAAGCCACGAAAATTGAAAGAGCATGTCTACTGGGTTGGAGCGGTTGATTGGGATAGGCGACTTTTTGACGAACTTATTCCGCTTCCCGATGGAACAAGTTATAACGCTTATCTAGTCAAGGGCAGTGAAAAAACGGCTTTGATAGATACTGTTGACCCAACTATGGCAAATGCGTTGATAGATAACCTAAATCAGCTGGATGTTAAAAACATAGATCTTGTTATTGCAAACCATGCGGAACAAGACCATTCAGGAACACTGCCACAAATATTGAAGCTGCATCCAAATGCAAGGGTTGTGGCAACGCCCAAATGTAAAAATCTGCTCATGGACTTGCTCCTAATTCCTGAAAACAAAATTATAACCGTGGAAGATGGGGAAACTCTATCGTTGGGGGACAAAACACTAGAGTTTATCTATGCTCCTTGGGTTCATTGGCCGGAGACGATGCTCACATATTTAAGAGAAGACAGAATACTCTTCACCTGCGATTTGTTTGGTTCTCATCTTGCAACATCCGATTTTTACGTCACTGATGAAGCAACAGTTTACGAGGCGGCCAAGAGATATTATGCTGAAATCATGATGCCGTTTAGAACAGTAATTCAGAAGAATTTAGAGAAAGTAAAAGATTTGCAAATAGATGTGATAGCACCAAGCCACGGTCCCCTCTACGACAAGCCAGAGTTTATACTTGAAGCGTATAGAGACTGGGTTTACGCCCCGCCTAAAAACATCGTTGTGTTGCCCTATGTCTCAATGCACGGTAGCACTGAAGAAATGGTGAAACACTTTGTTGGCGCTTTAGTTGAAAGAGGCATAACCGTGAAACAGTTCAATCTGGCCAAAACGGATATAGGAAAATTGGCAATAGCCTTGGTGGATGCCGCAACGATTGTAATAGGCTCACCCACGGTCTTAGTCGGGCCCCATCCGAATGTTGTTTATGCGGTTTATCTTGCAAATGCTTTGAGACCAAAACTAAAGTTTGCATCAATAATCGGGTCTTATGGCTGGGGTAGCAGAATGGTTGAACGGATTACGGAGATGTTGTCTAACTTGAAGGTTGAGTTGCTTGATCCCGTCGTGGTAAAGGGGTTTCCTAAGGAAGAAGATTTCAGAGCGTTAGACAGGTTGGCTGATGAGATTTTAGACAAGCATAAAGAGCATAACCTGACGGATTGAAAGGGAGGTGATAATATGTTAAGTGAGAGAATGACGGAGGCGTTGAATAAACAGATCAACAATGAGATTTATTCAGCGTATCTGTATCTTTCCATGTCTGCACACAGCACCTTTATCGGAATGAAGGGATTTGCCAATTGGTTTATGGTTCAGTATCAGGAGGAGATGGTACATGCAATGAAAATCTACGACTATATCAACGATCAGGGCGGACAGGTTAAGCTTATGGCTGTCGCACAACCGCCGACAGAGTTTGGATCGCCTTTGGAAATGTTTGAGAAGACCTTGGAGCACGAGAAATTCGTCACAAAGTGCATCAATGATCTCGTTGATCTCGCGATTGAGGAAAAAGACCATGCCTCGAACATCTTTCTCCAATGGTTTGTCACCGAACAGATCGAAGAAGAAGCTAATGACAATGAAATCATCTCTAAGTTGAAGCTTGTTGGAAAAGGAGGTAACGGGTTGTTTATGATTGACAAAGAGCTTGCGGCACGGGTATTTACGCCCCCAGCGACATCTAAGGAGGGTGAAGCATAAGAACATTGAAATAACCGAAAAGGAGGTGAAAGAATGAAGTTTGGAGAGATATTGAAAAGTAAAGAGGCTGAAGGAAAAGAAAAGCATGTTCCAATCATTGAAATTGGCAAGGGAGCTAGAAAAGGAGTAGATATTGTGCGGGTGATCGTAGGAAAAGAAGTACCACACCCCAACACAGTAGAGCATCACATTGCTTGGATAGAACTTTACGGCGTGAAAAAAGACAGTCAAGTAATTTCTCTAGGAAGAACAGCACTCGCACCAACTTTCACAGCTCCAAACGTTAGATTCCAAGTACCTACAGAAGAATTCAAAGCTTTTTGCGCTCTCGCCTATTGCAACATCCATGGCGTATGGG
>JACUTO010000133.1 GCA_014859755.1 Candidatus Bathyarchaeota archaeon | reverse complement strand
CCACAGTCATCAGCGCCATGGGAGCCGGAAAAAGAGCCGCCCGCAGTATTCATAGGTATTTGATGAGAAAGAAAAAAGCGCAACAACGTAAGAAATCATAGTTTCATAAGACAGGAAAAATCACATTCGTGCACCAAAAGTTCCCCAAGTTGAGGCTCATGGCTGGTTCCAAAAACAAGAAAAACGGCATCGAAGCCGATCTGAAGAACTGGCTTTCGAACGCTCAAAGAGTAGTAATTGCGGGTATAGGAAACCCGCTTCGAAAAGATGATTTTGTGGGAGTTGAAATTGTAAGGAATTTACAGAACAGAGTCTCCCAACACGTCTATCTAATAGAGTGTGAAACCGTTCCAGAGAGTTTCATAGAACCAATAACCGAATTCAAACCCACCCACATACTAATCATCGACGCTGCCATGTTAAATCTCAACCCCGGCTCCTCAAAACTCATTGAGCCCGGTCAGATGGTGAACCAACGCGCCATATCAACCCATGCCCTGCCCCTCAGAATATTTTGTGAATACCTTGCAAAGACGACAGGTGCTAAGATTGCGCTACTCGTGATACAGCCCAGAGACGCTGGCTTCGGGGAAGGTTTGACGGCAGAACTAAGAAAAACCGCAGTAAAATTGACTAATCTTCTGTCAAGGATTCTTCCATAGAATCTAAAGATTTTGATCTCTTGCCTATTCCAAATTGGAGCTAGCTAGGATTTAAACCGACTTACGATCTGAGGCAACTGTTAGGGGGCAACTGTCTGAAATATAGCAAAAAGGGAATGAAGTTGGATCCGCTTTACCCCGGCACAGTTTTCATGGCTTCTTGGAACAGTTTCTTTACGACAGCGATCCTCGCCTTTTGAGCAAGAATATCTTTCGTCACGAAGTCTAACGCTTCTTCTGGGCACCATTCCACACACTTGGGTTCGCCATCGCAGAGATCACAGGTGAACACCACTCTCGTTTCAGGGTGCAGTGTTATGGCTCCGTAGTCGCACGCTTCGATGCACCAGCCGCAACCGTTGCACTTCTCCTCGTCAATCATGATGACACCTGTTTCCTTTGACTGTTCTAGCGCGTCTCGTGGACACGCGGCTACACATGGAGGGTCCTCACAAAGCCTACAAGTCACCGACAAGTTGATTAGAGGGTGCAAACGTACCATGCGTATCCGAGACTTGGTAGGGTTAAAGACCTTCTCTTTCTCTAACGAGCATATGTACTCGCAAACAGCGCAGCCGACGCATTTGTCGGGATCAGCGGAAACAAACTTTCTTGCAGGTACTGCCGCCATTTTCTATTTTCTCCATTTTGCTTTCTATTTTTTCGGTTTCTCGATTTTCGGTTTAACTATGTAGATAAGATCGTCAAGTCCTATTTCCTTGAGTTTTTCTATTGTCGGGACGCCATCCTTCGTCCATCCGCGAACTTCATAGTAATCATCTAAAAGCAGATCAAGGTCCTTCTGACTGACATAGCTTCCTTTAGAGACTCCTTCGTCAGGTATCGGCGTGCTCATCACTTTTGTTGGCATATGGTCATCTTTTCTGGTGAAGCCTTCTCGAATGTTGAAGAGTCTCGCCAGATTGTTTATTCTCTCACCAGTTACTTGAAGCTCTTCCGGAGTTATTTCGATGCCTGTTGTCAGCGTGTAATATTGTGCCAGATCTTTGAATCCTTCGTAGTATACACCTCTCGAAAATTTGCACACGATAAGGGAGTCAATTATCGTGTAAAGGTCTTCGATTTCTCTGACGAGTTTCCCTCTTCCCTTTTCAGCCTTGAAGCGATCGACCGACCCCTTCACGTCAGGGCCGTAGGCTCCATGTCGGTTGTGGTCGGCTCCACGGAAGGAGACAGCGTATCCTAAGGCTGCGGTTTTTAGGCCTCTGATGTCATAACCCGTCATTTCCACACCTTTAATATGATTGGCGTATTTTTCTGCGCCCTTTCCGATTTTTTCAGCGGCTCTCTTTACACCTTCCGCCAGTATGTCTCCCAACCCCTCTCTGGTACCCATCTTCCTCAGCATTTCTAGCAGGGCCTCATGGTTGCCGAATCGGAGATCTAAACCGTCGGTATCTTTCTTGGTAAGGATTCCGTGCTCATAACAATCCATGGCAAAGCCGACGATTACGCCAGCAGAAATACCGTCCATTCCATAGTAGTTGCAGGCACCCATGGCCTTAATGATCGCGTCTAGGCGGTCGACGCCGCAGTTTATTCCAAGGGCCCAAAGGGTTTCATACTCCATTCGGGTAGTGGTTCCTTTGTAGGGTCCCTCCGGAACCACTGCTATGTGTTCACAGCGCATGGCACACGAGGAGCAAGCTATAATTTTTGCAACAAAGCGTTCGTTTAGGTATTCTCCACTAACCTTTTCGGCTCCTTCAAAGGTGGCGTTGGTGAAGTTTCTGGTGGGCAGCGCTCCTAAGGAGTTGAGAACTAGAACGTTCTCCGGGGTTCCCAGCGTTCTGTATTTTCGTGTAGCTGGTCCCTTCATCCTTTCGTGAAGCATCTTTACAAATTCTCTGAACTCGTCGAGCTTGGTCACGGTGACATCCTTTGTTCCACGCACAGCAACGGCCTTCAGGTTCTTCGAGCCCATCACTGCGCCTAAGCCTGTTCTCCCCGCGGCTCTAGTAGAGTCATTGATTATGCAGGCGATTCTAACCAGTTTCTCTCCGGCTGGTCCAATCGCTGCTACGCGGATGTAATGGTCCCCAAGCTCCTCTCTGATAATCTTCTCTGTTTCCTCGGGTGATTTGCCTAGGAGATGTTTTGCGTCCATCAGCTGGACAGAATCGTCATCAACCCATACATAAACCGGCTTCTCTGCCTTACCCTTAAAAATAAATGCGTCGTATCCAGTGCGTTTGATCTCAGCGCCGAAAAAACCGTGAGCCTTGGCTTCACCTACTCCTCCAGATTCAGGCGACTTTGAAACAACCGCGTAGCTGTTTCCTGCGGTTGGAGCCATGGTGCCACTCAGGGGTCCCGTTGCAAATATGAGGGGGTTTGCTGGACTGAAGGGGTCTGTACCTGGTTTGATGTTGTCGAGAAGCAGGCGTATTCCGAGGCCTATGCCGCCTATGTATTTCTTAGCCATCTCTTCTGTCAAGGGTTCGATTTCGGTTTTTCCGGTTGCCAAGTCTACGTGTAGTATTCGTTTGCTGTAACTCAATCTTACTCCTCTAACAATCACTGCTGATAACTGAAGAGAAATGTGGAAGAATAGATAAATATTAATCTTTGTCTTCTGGACAGGAATATATACTTCTCCTTTCAAGTTTCACTCTATTTTGTCGGTTTTTTGGGCAGCCCTCATGACACACGCCGCATTTTACATTAGACGTGATCAAACGGTTAACCACTTCGTAACTGGGAGCCTATGCGCCTTCGGGGGCAGAGTCAGAGTAGAAATAGCGAGGTCGCCGTTGCAATTTTAGATTGCTGTCTTTGTCAGATGTTGCCCGTTGTTTTATCGCTTCTTTACGCCCAACGTATTTCGTATGCAAACAGAGAGGGGAAACTGGCAGGTGCATACACACAATAAATAAATATCTTTTTTCCCTCAAAATATACGTGAAAAAGAAGTCGATGGTTCGAGAATATGGTTAGGCTATGTCGGTGGTTAGTTGAAGGTTCGAGTTCGGTATTTGGGTTACATTAAGAACATGTTAAAAAAGAGTGAAGACGAGCTTGAGCTTATCGAAGGCGCTTCCCTATCTGATTTGCTGAATAAACTGGCTGGAATCCATGGTGAGGCCTTCAGAAAGGAAGTTTATGAGATAGGTTTGAAGGATGTAAAAACTGGGTTCGTTGTCACTGTTGACGGGGTTTTGCTGGGTCAGCTTCGTGGCGTTGATACTCGGTTGAATGAAGGTGACAACGTTATTTTGATGACGCTTATGAGCGGAGGCTAGTGTCCCGCTCTCTAATCTCTAAACTTCTAGGCGTATCTCCATTTTCGTCAAGTTGTTGCATCTTGTCTTGGTGACTTTCACGATGTCTTCTATTCTTAGTCCGCCGACGTCTGGATCGTAGAGGCCGGGTTCAACTGTCACGATGTTATGTTCTTTGAGAGGAAACTTGTAGAGTTCGCTCATCCTGGGGGCTTCATGTATGTCTAGGCCTACTCCATGACCCAAACTGTGGGTTAGGCCTCTCGTTATCTGTTTTCCTCCTCTTGTGGTTTCGTAGCCCGCCTTCTCCAACACGTCGCAACACACGTTGTAGACATTGCTTCCTAGGGCACCAGCTTGGATAGCATCGATGGAAGCGTTCCTGGCTTCGAGAACAGCGTTAAACATTTTCCTGACTTTATCCGAAGCTTTTCCTTTTACGATTGTTCGAGTCATGTCGGTCCAGTAACGCTTTTGGATGCTTCTGGGACAGATGTCTAAGATGATGGGCTGGTTGGCTTTGAGTACATCTTGCGGATCGCCGAAGTAGTGGGGGTCTGACCCTTTGGGACCACATGCAACTATGATGTCCTCTTCCATTACGAATCCGTGGTCTAAGAATTGGTGTCCTAAGAACGACTTCACTTTGCCAACCGTTAGAGGCTCTTTTTCGACAAGCAGCGTTCCGT
>JACUTO010000132.1 GCA_014859755.1 Candidatus Bathyarchaeota archaeon | reverse complement strand
TATTTCCACATCAACCTCAGATGAAACGCCAAACATTGAGGAAGTATGCGCGCGCTGGTAGTCTTGTTATTATCCTTATGGTCCTATGTGTCCTGTTGTTGTTTGGGCTAGCACCGTTTTCAATCCAGTTTCCACGAGCATTTCCCTAGCCTTCCTCATCTCAATCACAGACGGCCTCTCCATACCAACTCGACGAAAAGTAGGAAAATAATCTAAAAGACAAACCTGGACCTCAGGATTTATACTCGCTATTCTTTCCCCCACCTCCCGGACCTCTTCCAAACTTATGAAATACTTGTTATAAGGAATCCCAACCCCAACAAACAAAGGTTCAGGATAATAACGGTCAACAATATACTCCGTAACAGACCAAGCGTTTTTCAGGTATCGCTCAGCAAGCCTCTCATCACCGATTCCAGTTATCCTCATGAAAGTCTCAATTCTAAGCCCCTTCAAATCCGGACCAATGTCTGTCATTCCAGCCTCCACCAAACCGTCCACAAACTCAGGCGTCAAAACCGTCGCATTCGTATCCAAATGAAGCCTAGCCCCCACATCCGGGTTCAACCGACGCAGTTCCTCAAAAAACCTGATCAGCCAAGCCCTGTTCAGCGTAGGTTCTCCACCAGAAATAGCCATACGATTCACCCCATACTTCCTCCGCTGCGCCGTCAAACTCGCCGCCGCTTCCAGAGGCGTCAAGGCAGGCGCCACATTATCATACGTTACCGTGTAATTCTGACACTGGGGACAACGCAAATTACAGCCATGAGCAAAACAAGCCACCTCAACCCATCTCCTACCACTCTTTTTTACCCACCAAGGCGTGCCAACACCGCCAATAGGATGGGGCTGAAAACCAGAAACTCTACGGAGCGGCACATAATCCTTAGGCAAATCTAAGCTAATCACCATTCCGTCACGAACAGCCGTTGCACAAGCCGGCCTAACCTCCCCATCAACCACCATAGCGCAGGCAAAACAACCCCCGGTCTCGCAAGGAGCAAAAATCTCTGTTCCGCCTGGAAACTTGCCAAACTCCAGTCCAAGCAACTCCAAAGCTCGTTTAACAGTAACACGCTCAGGCACAACAAAGTCCTCACCATCCACACGTATCCTAACCTGCTTCCTAGGAACCGTATCCACTATCCGCTCAACAGCTTGGTAGGGACAAGCCACAAGACAGACGCCACAGTCTATGCAGGCGGTTTCAAAACGGTCAATGCTAGGCTTCCCAACGCCTGGACAAGAGAAATACTCCATACAGAAGCCACAATCTTTGCATTCCTTAGAATTTCTGCGACAAACAAAAAAAGAAGCCAACTACGCCTCCTCAAAAAACTCAGCGAGCTTACGGGTCTCAGACTTTCTCAAAACTTCCGTACACTTCTTCGGGTCCAAAGCCTTAAACTCCAGCCCCAAAGTCGCTAAAAGCCTCTGAACACCCCTAGCCAAACGAGGAGCCGCGAGGACGCCCCTAACCTCCCGATTCGCCACAGTCTTCACGAAGTCAACATACCTCGCCAGCTGCAGAGCCGCATCCCTGCCCGCCGTCTTCCGCTTAATCTCCACCACCACGAGCTTTCCGTTCCTGTCGACGCCGTAAACGTCCACGAACCCAGGTTCAACCTTCTTCTCATAAGTGATAGGCTTCAAACCATCCTCCAAGATCGACGGCTCCAACAGAATCGCCCTCTGCATATCCTCCTCGCTGGCGTGGAGAGAAAACTCTCCCCTGTCAACCAGACTCATGGCTGAAAGCAAGTAAACACGATCAAACGAAATCCTAACAGACTCAGAAGGCTTCCGTCGGATAGCCCGCACATGCAGAACATCCCCAACCACACGAGTTTGAAACAAACATCCAGCAGGCTGCCAATTCACCGGCTCATATCCAACCGGACGATGAACAAGAACCGAGCCATCTTCCTTAATCACAACGATACGCTCACCCGGCTCCAGCTTCGAACTCGCCCTACCCCTATAATCCACCCAACAATTACCCACAACAACCACCACCTTCCGCTCCGAAACAGCGTCTCTGATAAACTCGGCCGCCCTCTCAACACCCGGATTCTCCAAAGCAACAACAGGCTTTCGACCAGACACACAAACCGCCAACAATCTTTAGAAGAGGAAACACAGATAAAACTTCTGAGAAACATGCAAGAATGGAACAAAAAGCGCGAAGCCATGCGCCACTACGACCACCTAGCCCAAGTCTACGATGCTCAATATTCAGAAGAACAAAATGCCAAAATAGAAGCCGCCCTAAACAACACCAAACTCAGCCAAAACGAACATGTCCTAGACGTGGGCTGCGGAACAGGACTCCTCTTCCAACACGTCGCCAAATCAGCCAAACTCGTCATAGGCATAGATGTCGCGTCAAAAATCCTCAAAGAAGCCAGAAAACGCACAGAACAGCTACCCAACACAGCCGTCATCCGCGCCGACGCCGACTACACACCCTTCCAAAACCAAACCTTCGACCAAGTTTTCGCCATAACCCTCCTTCAAAACATGCCGAACCCCGTCAAAACTCTCGAAGAAATAAAAAGAGTCAGCAAACATCAATCCACAATCGTCGTAACAGGACTGAAAAACAAGTTCACCCAAGAACGTTTCACAAAACTCCTCAACAAAGCAGGACTGAAAACTTCCACACTGAAAACAAATCCGCAACTAAAAGGGCACCTCGCCGTATGCAAAAAGTAGAGATAATACTTAAAAGACCCTTTCTAAATCTATAATCGCGAGGAAATAGAGTTGCCAACCCACGGGTCCTTATCAAAAGCGGGAAAAGTCAGGTCACAGACTCCAAAAATGGACTCCACCCCCAAAAAAAGCCGAATCCCCAGACTACGGTCGCGACGAAATTACGAAAAAAGAATAATTCTCCAGCGAAACTCTGGACAAAACTGGGGTGACCGTAGAGGACGTAGACGGGGACGGGGACGCAGACGTAGATAGTCTACATTTCATTTTGCTCAGTCTGGTAGTCGGTTTTCGCAAAGACACGTTGAGCAAGGATGTAGATTTATCTAAAAGCTTCCAGTGCATATTTGTAGATGATTCCTAATGAGTGAAGAGGCTTACAGAGAGATCATCCAACGCTTGATGGAGATTCCTAACCCAACAAAAGACGACGTTAGCCTCATCAAAGTGAAAGTCGCCGGAAAACACGACTTAGGAAAGGTTCCCTCCAACTCTGAGCTGATACGCTATCTCAAACCAGATGAAAAGGACAAACTGCTTCCCATCCTACGAAGAAAAATCGTCCGCACGATCTCTGGAGTAACCATAGTTGCCGTGATGACGAAGCCTTGGCCCTGCCCCCAAAAAAATCCATGCGCATACTGTCCCGGCGGTCCTCCCTACGGAGTTCCTCAAAGCTATACTGGTCATGAACCCGCCGCCATGAGGGGCCTGCAAAGTGGCTTCGACCCTCATGAGCAGGTTAGAAACCGTATTGAACAGCTTAAAGCCATCGGACACATGGTTGACAAAGTGGAACTCGTCATAATGGGTGGAACCTTCCCCGGCATGCCCTTAGACTATCAGGAGCATTTTGTTAAAGAGTGTCTAGATGCCGTCGCTGAAAAGAAGACCCGATCTTTGGAGGAGACTAAAAAACTTGCAGAGACCAGTCGAACTCGTAACGTCGGAATTACTGTGGAAACACGGCCAGACTGGGCTAAAGAGAAACACGTTGACCAAATGTTGTCTATGGGCGTAACCCGCGTGGAACTGGGCGTTCAAAACGTGTACGACGACATTTACGAGCTTGTTGAAAGAGGTCACAGCGTTCAGGATGTCGTTGAAGCCACTCGCATATTGAAGGACGCCGGGTTAAAGGTGGCTTATCATCTTATGCCTGGTTTGCCGGGCTCCAGTTTCGAACGAGACCTAGAAGGGTTTCGTAAAATATTCACGGATTCCCGGTTCAAGCCGGACATGATTAAGATATATCCCTGCCTCGTTCTGAAGGGGACGAAGGCTTACGATTGGTGGAGGAGGGGTGAATATCAGCCTTATACCAATGAGGAGGCGACGCAGCTTATTTTAGAGGTTAAGAAGACTGTTCCTCCTTGGATTCGAATAATGAGGGTTCAGAGGGACATTCCAGCCTATCTAATAGAGGCGGGGGTGAATCGAAGTAACCTTCGGCAACTGGTTTTGCGGAGACTTAAGGAGGAGGGGGTGCGATGTCGATGCATAAGGTGCCGCGAGGTTGGGCATCGATGGTTGAAGGATAAGGTAAAGGCTGATGCAAATAGCATTGAGATACGAACCATTAAAGAGAAGACGTCTGAGGGTGACGAGGTTTTCATTTCAGCTGAAGACCCTGTTAATGATGTTTTAGTAGGTTATCTTAGGTTGCGTATTCCTTCAGGGAAGGCTCATAGACCTGAAATTGTTTCTGAAACGACGTCGATAGTTCGTGAACTCCGTGTTTACGGTCCTTTGGTTCCTGTTGGGAGACATTTAGCTGAGGCGTGGCAACACAAGGGTTATGGAGGCGTCCTTTTATCTGAAGCTGAGCGAATATCTCTGGAGGACTATGATCGAAGAAAGGTTGTCGTTACAAGCGCCCTCGGAACAAAACAATA
>JACUTO010000131.1 GCA_014859755.1 Candidatus Bathyarchaeota archaeon | reverse complement strand
AATGAAAATCTTAGAAATTCTATTTTTTTTAGTTTAGAAATCATAGACTTAGACACTTGGAGAACGCCATCTTTCAAGCCACAAATGATAAATTTCATGTTGAAGTTGCTAAGACGCCGGAAGAAATCAAAGGTTTGCTTGAAGTTGGTTTTGAATATGTATGCGAAAAAGACGGTCTAATGTTCTTCAGGAAACGAAAGTAGATAGTAATGGGAAAAAGTGAATAGTAAAGGATATAAGTCTCTCCTTTTGCTCATCACTTATTGAGGATACATTTATGGGTCTGTGGAAACTTCGGTTTTCCATGATTGGAACCTTAGCAGTTATCATCGGATTGTCCACGCTGTTCTTTACGGTCATTCTGGCCTTAGCTGGCGTCAACCTGTTGCTATTACCCTTCATTGTGGTGATTTTCAACATCGTCCAGTGGCTGATCGCTCCCTATCTAATAGACGCCATGTATCGAGTGAAGGAAGTGAAAAAGTCAGAGGACCCCGAATTACATGGAATGGTGGAGACGCTTAGCAGGAAGAGCGGAATCAAAACGCCAAGACTTATGAAAGCCAAGATTCCTATACCTAACGCCTTCGCCTACGGTTCACCGATCGCTGGAAGCAGAGTGGCTGTGACAACTGGACTTTTGGAAACCCTTGAGCCTGAAGAGGTTGAAGCCGTGATCGGCCACGAGTTGGGACATCTAAAGCATAGAGACGTCCAAGTGATGATGTTCGTCTCTATCCTGCCAGCAATATTCTACTTCATCGGCTTCTCTATGATTCTTTCCTCCTCCTATAGGCGCAGGGATGAAGGAGGTGGCGGAGCTGCTCTCATCGGCATTGCAAGCATCTTCCTCTATTGGGTACTCACCATGTTTACCCTCTACCTAAGCCGATTACGTGAATACTTCGCCGACCGCCACAGCGCCTCCATCGTGGAAGACGGCCCCCGTAAACTTTCTGAAGGCCTAGCGAAGATAGTAAACTCAACCAGTAGAATGAAGAAAACCCGCCGAGATACAAACAGCCTCAACTCCTTCAAAGCCCTCTTCATATCTGACCCAGATCGCGCAGAATTAGATTCCGCATCCATGAGGCAGGTAGGAGCACGCGCAACAGACCGGAAGCTTGTTGAAGAAGTTCTTAGGAAAAAAGTAACTTCGTTTGACAGGGTTATGGAACTCTTTTCCACTCACCCCAACATAGTGAAACGGTTGAAGGCCCTCCAGGAACTCGCATAATCGCCAATCATTCCCCAGTGCAACACAACTTTTACCGTTCTATCCCATACTGTCTATGCTACCTAGGTTTCGACAACCTTTTTTTCAGGAAGTATCCCCCATTTCCTCGATTTCATAAGCTAATGTGCTGGAAGTTTTTCACAAATTAAATAAGTGAATCTCTGTAACTGAGGGATGGTGAGTGGCATATGGGATTGACTATCTTGAAGAAAAAGACGGGTTACGCCTTAGGTCTCTTACTTTGTATCATAGGAATACTAATACTACTTGTCGTGCTGTGGAATCTATATCAAGCACGCGCGGCATTAACCTCTCTCTCAGATCTTAGCAAACAACTTTTTGAGGGTGAATTCTCGGTCTTTGGAATCAAATTAGAACTGATCGGATTAAAACTCATTCACTACACCCTTTTGAGCGTCATATTGCTTGTTGTCGGTGGCGGAATTCTGATAGCTAGGAGAGAAAAAATTCCTGTGGTCGAGGAAGTCAATGTTTTACTCGAATGTCCCTATTGCAAAAATCAGTGGCGAGAAACCATGTCAAAACCACACTTAGAATCCATGGGTTATCCTAAGGTTCGAACAATCTCCCGACGAAAATGTTCCAAATGCGCCAAATTCATTCGCCCAAAAATAGTGACAACCGAAGAATAAACTTCATTCAGAAAAACCTAAGTGACAAGGCTTAAATTACCTATTGTTTCAACTTCTATTCCGCTTTTCCGAGGAAAAAGACTTGGCTTCACAACCGGAGTTCGAGATTCCATCATGGGATCAGATTTATAAACTACTACTAAATCTCGCCAGCACAGTCCGTAAGAACGGCTTTGAACCCGACATAATCGTAGGCGTCTCCAGAGGCGGATGGCCTCCAGCCCGAGTTATGTCTGACCTACTAGAAAACCCTAAGGTAGCAAATGTCGCAGCAGAGTTCTATATTGACGTCGCCGAAACCAAGGGTAAACCTGTCATAACACAACCAGTTTCCGTTTCAGTGAAAGGCAAAAAGGTTCTTGTTGTAGATGACGTCGCAGACACGGGTGAAAGCCTTAGACTCGTACGATCGCATCTGGAAGAGCAAGGCGCAACCGAAGTCAAAACTGCGACGATTTACTACAAACCCTGGAGCGTCATAATCCCGGACTATTACGAAAAAGAAACGAGCTCATGGATCATTTTCCCTTGGGAGAGAAAAGAAACAGTTAGAAAAATTGTTGAAAAGTACAAACGCCAAGGAAATTCCATAGATACTGCTAAAGAAAAGCTGGTTAGTTCTGGACTAGAACGCAAACTCGTGGAGCGATTCATCCAAGAAATCTTTGGGGAAAAAATTTGACCAAGCTAGAGAATTCCAACGGATATAACGGATACATCGCCATAGCCGGTTTCAAAAACGTCAAAATCAAGGACGTCAACGGTTTTCTTGAACGAGTTAGAAGAGAAGTTAGAGAAGCCCCTGTTCAGTTTTTTGACGCTAAACTGATAGCAGGTCAGCAACACCTGTATTTCGCCGCCTTGAATGCCTTGAAGGCTTTCGAAAAAAAGTCGAACATATCAAGCAGCTTAGCCATCGAGGCTCTCCTCTACGCTTCAGCTCAAAGACAGATTAGAAAGGCAGTGGATACGCTTGGAGTCAAACAAGATTCTTCGCAAGTTGCAGTTCTCATCATAGCTGAAAACAGGCAAGGAATAGATGATCGTTTGAAGGTAGTTTCTAGGCTGATTCCTGGTGAACGCAACGACGCTGTACTCGAATTAACCGACGAAAAAATTGGAGACATCAAGAAGTTGTTCGGCGTTTCTGACCTTGAAATTGAGGCTAAGTTAAGGAGAAAAGGTCTAGAAAGGGAAGCATTAGCTGACTTGGTGATTGAACATGTGGCCTTGTTAGCGACCCAAAGCTAGAGTATCGATGAGATCTTATGTTTTTACATTTTTTAATTCGGCGTGCTTTTGTTTTTCTTTGAGATAATGTCTGAGATTTCTTTGAGGCTTATGGGCCCCTCACGAAGGATTCTCGGTTTTTTTGAGGTAAAGTCGGCTACGGTTGACGGTCTGCCTAGGGTTGTGGGTCCGCCGTCGAGGAATACGTCTACCTCTTCTTTCAACTGTCGAGTTGCTTCCTGAACGGTTCGCGGAGGTTTTTCTCCTGTTCTGTTGGCACTTGTTCCTATGAGGAGGCCATTAGACAAGCTGATGAGTTGAAGTGCAACATCGTGCTTCGGTATTCTTACACCCACAGAATCTACGTTGCATGTAACAATGTCCGGAAGAACGAGTCTCTTGGGAAAGACTAGTGTAAGAGGCCCAGGCCAAAACTTTTCAGCGACTTTTTTCCCCTCTTGTGACATGTAAGCTATTTTGTCAACATGAATGATACTCGACGCCAATATAGGTGGAGGCTTTATTCTTTCACCCTTTACCTTGAAAACTCGTTTCACTGCCTCAATGTTAAATGGGTCGCATCCCAGCCCGTACACCGTTTCAGTTGGATATACAACCAGTCCTCCCTTTCTAACAATCCGTGAAGCTGTCAAAATATTATTTCTTGTCGCCTTTAATACCCTCATGTTTTCGCCAAAACACCTTTTCAACGATTTCAAAATTTCAATGGTGATGGGGTGTAAAAAATGTTTGTAACCATTTCGATGCGAAAGTATGCGCTTCTATCAACTGCGCGCACATGAAAGTTAGAGTGTTTCCAAATTCTCCGCCAAGAAGTTTTAAGTAACCGAACATAATTTGAATGAAAGGGGTACCAAGAAATAATGTATACTCAATTCGAACTTGGCAGAAATTTTCTGGTGCGTGCTGAACACAACTCGGATCTGATTCAATTTGTAACTGAGCTAGCAGAAAAGGAGGGAATCACAGTTGCGACATTTACTGCGATCGGTGCTTTGAAACGCGCGAAGCTTGAATTTTATGATCAAGAAAAACATGAATATCGAGAGATAGCGCTTGACTCTCCTCAAGAGATAGCGAGTTGCGTGGGCAACATCTCCGTTACGGATGGAAGAACTTTCGTTCATGCACACGCAGTTCTCGCGGACAAAAACGGGAACACTAAAGCTGGCCACCTGCTTGAGGGAGTAGTTTTCGCTGCTGAAGTTCACTTACGCGAATTAAAGGGAGCAAAACTTGAGCGAAAATATGATACGGTAACTGGCCTCTCGCTCTGGGAAACATAGCAGTAAACGACGAGTTGTTTAACCTCCAGAAATGCGCGCGCCAACAATTAAGGCCTATTTCGTGTTTGCTTATACCATACACGAGAGTTTCGCCACATGTGCGTGCGTGATCTCAGCTTTGTTTCGCAAAACAATTTTAAAGACGGATGGGTTTTTTCTGCTTGGTATCTCACCGTTGTAAATCAATCAAT
>JACUTO010000130.1 GCA_014859755.1 Candidatus Bathyarchaeota archaeon | reverse complement strand
GCAAAGGCAAAAGTAGTTATAAATAAACTCTTTACTCAGTAACTCTGATACAGAATCCGGAGGAATGGTTGACGTGACCAGAAAAACCTTACGTGTATCCAAGATCAAAGACGGCACCGTAATAGATCACATTACAGGCGGCCACGCGTTGGATGTAATAAAGATTTTGGGAATCACAGGTCGCGTGAACGGGGTTGTAACAGTCGCCATTAACGTTCCCAGCAAAACGCTAGATGTGAAAGACATGGTTAAAATTGAGGGGAGAGAACTGAAATCCGAAGAAGTTGATAAAATAGCTTTGTTGGCTCCCCACGCCACCATCAACATCATTAGAAACTACAAAGTTGCGGAAAAGCAGCGGGTCAAGCTACCCAATGTTATACGTGGAATAGTGAAGTGCGCAAATCCAGCGTGTATTTCAAACAGCAAAGAGCCGGTGCAACCCACCTTCTACGTGGACAGCGAAGAGCCCCTGCGCCTAAGGTGTCATTACTGCGGCTACATCATGGAAAAACAAGACATACTCAAACAATTCTAACCTACATGTGTGATGGATCAAGAAATAGGCGAAAATAATGGGGTACATTTATCTGTACACTGGAACAGGTGGAGGAAAAACAGCAAACGCTTTGGGCTTAGCCTTAAGGTCTGTGGGCCACGGCCACAAAGTGGTCATAATTCAGTTTTTGAAATGGTGGAAGAATACCGGCGAATACAAGATAAGGAAAAAACTTCAGCCCTACTATGAAATTTATCAGTTTGGCAGAAAGGGCTGGATTGGACTAAGCAATCTGGGTGAAGAAGACAAGAAACTCGCAAGAGAGGGGTTAGAGTTCGCCAAGAAAGTTGTCAAAGAGAAGAAACCCCATCTGCTGGTCTTGGACGAAATAAACTTGGCTCTCCACTGTAACCTGTTGGAACCTGAAGAAGTATTAGACCTTTTGAATAAGATTCCGAAGAAAACCGATGTGGTTTTAACTGGAAGATACGCTCCGAAAGAACTCATGGAAAGAGCTGACTTCGTTAACGAAGTGAAAGACATAAAACACCCGAAGGAAATACCGACAACAAAGGGCATCCAGTACTAATCAGCCTTTTGTCTGAAGGAGAAGTATTGCCTTAGCTAGGTCACCTTCAGTCTCTTCTAGGGCTCTCTTCGCCTCTTCCACGCTTTTTCCAGTTTGATCTGCCACGAGTCTCACGTCCTCTTCGGGAATAGTTACCTTAGCTGCCTCTTTTTCAACTGCTCTTTCGGTGATTCTTTCTCCTGTCACCTGGAAGATTTTTTGTCCATGAAGGTCAAGTATAGCGACTTGAGGATTTTCAACAATGATTTCTTTATTGCTAGTTTTGAAGATGACCTCCTGAACGTCGGGCATTTCTCCCATGCTTAGGCCCATACGTTGCATCATCCTTTTTGCTTCCCTTGGACTTACTCTTCTCCGCAATCTTGTTTCCTCCCTTCTACACTAATTTCATTGTGCTTTCTTAACTTTCTTCCGCTACACCCTTCCGCACTCGCACCGCCGTTCCCCTTCTAAACGTCTTCATTTCCTTTCCAGAAAGCGCGGCTCTTCCCACGGCCAAAGCATCACCTTTTTTGGTTACGACGATAACTTCTTCTTGAGGCCTTATCTCTTCATCGGCGTCGATGACGTGTTTGGCAAAGACGCTCTTTCCCTCGGCAACAAAGGGCTCGGCTTCTTCTTGAATTCTAACCCATAGCCTTGGAGGTTTTACGTGCTCCATCATTCGCTTGGCTCCTGTAATGGTTAGGGAAAAAAGGCCGTCGGTGGGTCGTAGGGTGGCTAACATTTTCTCTCCTAAGTATACGTGGCGTATTCTCCCTGTTCTCTTCGAGTAAACGATTCTAACTTCATTTGGGAAGAGTCTTCTTCCCACTTCTCCTCCGAACTGATAATTCGCTATGCTCCTTATTTTCTGGAGAGCGTTAGGTTTATCACCCATGTTTTCACCACGAAATTCGACAATAACATTAAGCGTTAAACATTAATTTTTTTGTCTTTCTGAACCTTCTTCGCGTAGTCTCATTAACTGAAATGGGTTGTTTGGTGTTGAAACAGGGAGAAGAACCAACATAGGTACAAAAAATTAAACTTTGATTTTTGCGCGCGCTGAAACTCTAGGTCGCGAACGTTCCGGGCACTAATTCCTTTTAGCCAAGTTTCTGCTGACTTCAAAGCCAAGATCAAAAGCTTTAATGTTAATTCGGGCCATTTCCTCAGAGAAGTGGGCTTTCATAACTTTTTTCAGCGTTTTATTTTTTATTGGGAGTTTTCCGGTTCCGGCTAGAGCCCCAAGCATGACCATGTTGGCTGCTACGGGGGTACCGGCTTCTTTCGCAAGTTTTGCGGCATCCAATGCTATTACATTTCTCGATTTCCCTTTTAGCATTTCGAGTACATTTTTGATGTGTGGATACTTCGTTAGGCCTAAGGGAACGGTGTATGGAATTATTGGTCTCGTATTGATGACTGCTATGCCGTTTTTCGATAGGTACGTTATGTTCCTTAATGCTTCGGTGGGCTCTAAACCAACTAAAACGTCTCCTTTCCCTTCTGGCACTAACGGGCCATGGACCTCACTTCCAACTCGAATGGTGCTGGAAACGGGTCCCCCTCTGACAGCCATCCCAAGAATTTCTGATCCCCTAACTTTTAGGCCTTCAATGGTCGCTGCCTTTCCAAGAATTTCAGCCATTAGTATTGTGCCTTGTCCCCCAACTCCTGCAATAACTATGTTAAATTCCCTCACCATGTTCCTTACCCCTCAAATGTATGGCTTCGTATGGGCAGATCTCTGCGCAAAATCCGCACCCGGTGCATAGGAAATCGTCTATGGCGTAGTTTTTGTCTTTCTTGATAATGGCTGGGCATGCGAAAGTCTTAATGCACACTCCACACTGCGTACACTTCTCAGCATCCACCATGTAGGGAACAACTTTCTCCCCTCGTTTCCTCTTCTCCCGTAGATCCATTAAAGTGCACTTTCTCCTAAAAACAATCAAAGACGGGCCTTCAAACATCAAGGCTCTTTGAACGATATCGATTGCATTTCTCAAGTCAAATGGATCAGCAATTTCTACAAACCGTACTCCGCATCCTTTCGCCACATCCTCGGCTTTTAGCTGAGTGGTTTTCACACCTGTTGCTGTAAAGCCTGATCCTGGGTGTGGCTGAAACCCAGTCATGGCTGTAGTTAGGTTGTCAAGCACGATAACCGTTATTTTCGCTTGGTTGTATACCGCGTTTATTAGTGGGGGTATTCCCGCATGGAAGAACGTTGAGTCTCCTATGCACGCAAGTATCGGGGCTTTAACGACGTGGGCTAGACCATTAGCGACACCGATGCTGGCTCCCATGGATATCAGAGTGTCCACAGTCTCTAATGGAGGAGCAACCGCGAGACTATAACAACCTATGTCACCCGGATATATGGGCTCTAAGCCATAGTTCTTCGCGACGCTTTTAGCGGCGGTTTTTATGACGTAGAAAGAAGCCCTATGTGGGCATCCCGGGCATAGGGTCGGGGGTCTCGAGGGTATAAGAGGCGCCGTTTCCTTTCTTAGCTGGTCTAGCCGACCGAAGTCTATGGGAGGTTTAGACTTGGTCAGCTCAGCAAGTGCTTCGGTTACCTTCCTCGTTGAAAGCTCTCCGATCAGAGGTATTAGATCTTTCCCGTGAACCTTAATCTTGATGTTTTCTTCTCCGGCGATAGCTTTAACATGGAGCTCCACAAACGGCTCCAACTCCTCCACAACCAGCACTTCTTCAACCGAACTTAACAGCCTTTTCACCAAGTCTTCAGGAATTGGGTGTGTTGTTCCGACCTTCAGAAGAGAAACCTTGCCGTCAAGGTCTAGCCATTTTATTGCTTCCAAGGTGTAAGCGTATGAGAGCCCGCATGCAATCACACCTAGCTTCGCTTCATCAACCAGTTCCAAGCGGTTATAAGGAAGCCTGTTCACAGCTTGACTTATTTTCTTAAACCTTCGAATCATTAAAGGTCTATTTTTCCTAGCTGTAGTTGGAACGTGTGTTAGCCATGAGGGATCTTTTCTAAATACTCCTTTCCTATGCTTCTTCGGCAGTTTACCTAACGTTACGTCGCCTCTTGCATGGCTAATCCTAGTTACGGTTCTTAACATAAAAACTTGGCTAAATTTTTCTGAAAGCTCAAAAGCGTCGGCCGTCCAGTCCTTCGCTTCTTGAACATTAGAGGGTTCAAGGACGGGTAGGTAGGCCTGTTTTGCTGTGAAACGGTTGTCTTGCTCGTTCTGGGAGCTCCACGCTTGTACATCATCGGCCGACACTACCACTAGACCTCCCTTAACCCCCATATAGCCAACTGTCATCAACGAATCGTGGGCGACGTTTACCCCAACATGCTTCATGGAGGCCATGGCTCTCAACCCACAGATTGAAGCTCCTAACGCAACCTCCAAAGCCACTTTTTCGTTGGTTGACCACTCAACGTATATACCAAGGTGTTTCGACGCCTGTGCTAGTGTTTCCAATATTTCAGTTGAAGGAGTCCCGGGGTAAGCTGCGGCAATTTGAACTCCGCCCTCCATTGCTCCACGGGCTATTGCCTCATTGCCAAGCAAAAAGGCCCTTTCCCCGGGAACACCCTTCGCTAAATCTCTCAGCATTTTATAACTTCC
>JACUTO010000129.1 GCA_014859755.1 Candidatus Bathyarchaeota archaeon | reverse complement strand
TCCATGTTGTTTCACCTTTTCTGGTTGGTATATGTAAGACAACCTATTAAGTTTATGTTGTTTTATTGTTGATGAGCTTTGCTTTTGCCGCATAGCTAAATAATAAGCTGTTTCTATAACACTTTTGAAGGGTGGATATAGAATGATAAGCCTTTACATCGAAAATGTTGAAGGTGTGTGGTTTGGGATTGCTTGTGATGAAAAAAAGATTTTTGCCACAACGTTTGCTTCAGACGAAAAGAGAGTTTTGCAGAGTTTGTTGAAGAGCATTCCTTTTAATGTTTCATTTCAGCATTCAGAAATAACGTCGGTTTTCGCTAGGCGTGTGATTGGCTTAATGAAGAATATTTATGACGGGAAAGGTGGCTCTGATAGTTTTTCTTTGGTTACAGAGTATCTTTCGGACTATGCTAGGAGGGTGATTGAGGTTGTTTCTTTGATTCCTGTGGGTTATGTGGCTTCTTATGGTTCTGTTGCTCGAGCTGCTGGTGGAGGTCCTAGGGCTGTTGGTCGTGTTATGGCTTCGAATCCGTTTCCGCTGGTTGTTCCGTGTCACAGGGTTGTTTGTTCAGACTTTACTCTAGGCGGTTACGGTGGTGGCTATGATAATGTGCCTGTGAAGCTTGGAATTTTAAGGCGTGAAAGCAGAGGTTACACTTCTGAACGTGAGATTTCCGTGGCTAATGGAAAGCTTCTGGTTTTTCCTGTTGAGCGAGTGTTGAAACGGGTTGGGGAAGAGTAGATGTTTAGTTGACAGGCTTCGAGACTTGACAAATAGTGATAAAGCTTAGCTTCTCTGTGTGTCTAGACCCCCCTTATATATAGGTTGAAACAATGGTTAAATCGCCATCTATGGCAACCCGTTCAAAGAAGAGTTTCCAGAGATTTTCAGTCTCTCCCTCTGTGTGTGTCGTGTACGTTCACTAATATAAGCCATGGAATGATGATTAAAATGAATGATATTTCAATGGTAAACTCGACAGAAAACAGGGTTTGCGGGAGTTGTCTCCAATAGTATAGCTAAAGACCTTTTCCTAAATTCTTGAGACTTCTTTGTTCTCTTTTCTCTCTCGCGCTTTCAATTTGGTCCTAAGAAAGCCAAAACACAAATGCTGATACTCATATTTAGAATGGCGCGCAACTCTAATGGAAGCGGTGTAGTTTGGACACGTTATTCCTTCTGCAAGATTTCGACTATTAATGATCTGAGTTTAGCCTTTGGTGTCTCATGGTACTTTTTGTAAATCTTCAGAGACTGTCTCGCGAAATGTTTCAATCCGCCTTTTCCATCAATAGCTTTGAAGTTGGCTATGCGCTTCCTCAAGCTGCCCACGCCCATTCCAAGATTTCTACCTACATCTTCAAGAGTGAAGGGAATTTCTTCGTCTCCATATTTATATAGGTAAAGTGTTACGATGTCGTCTTCGTCTGTCCATCTGTGGTACTTCTCTCTTCTAAGGTCTAATGTTCTACTTCCCATTTTTTCTCCTCTTGTTAAGTCTTTAATTTCTCTATCCTTTATTCTATCTTTTGTCCAACCAGGAATAGAGGTCACTGTCTTGTCTTCAAGAACTTCTCCTGTTAGAACGAGAATATGTCCGTTTTGGTGTTGGGAATAGCGAGCGTATTTTGGAATTGTCTCTCGTGGAATCCGCCAGATTTCAATAGGTTCAAAGGATTCATTGAAGATCACTGCAATTAGAAAATCGAAGAGCTTCTGATCCAGATTCCTGATGACACCTAATTGCCTTGACTTATTGTGACTCGTCAACCTACGAGCTTTGATTTGGTATTTTGTTCCTGTGTTCTCGTCTATTGCATCATAACCTTTACTTGATTTCTTCTGAAGAGACAACCCTAGTTTCTCGCAGACGATTTTTTCCGCATAATCTGAGACCGGATTATTGCTTGATCTGACGAGTTTGCGTCTGCGAAGTTCTTCCATCAACTTCCCGTAAAGTTCTAGCAGTTCCTTTTCTTCCAGATTTTTGACATCAAGCATTTTTACAAGCCTTCTTATCCTATGTTAAGCCAACAAGCAATATTGGAAAATCTAGCAGTTCCTCGAAAATCTCTACATCTCTTCTTACATTATGAAACTTTGGTTCCTTAAATGTAGAAGTCACGTAAACTAGGACATCTAAATCTCCATGTCTATGTGCCAATATTGCCCTTAAAAAATCTCTGTGAACAGCATCAATCAAACTCAACTCCACTGAAACGGCTACCTTCTCTTTATATGCATCCCATCTCCAAGTTACACCTCGGAAGATATATCTTTCCAACCCCCAATTCCACAAGCGAAACATCTCCTGAATTTCACCGTGATCGACTTTCGAAGGGCTTAACAAAATGGACTTAACCTCTTGCAGCAACCCTTTACCTTCTAAAACCTTGTCAGCATCCCTATAGGCAAATACTTCAATCTCAACCATTACGATGCCCCTATTCCTATCCACATTGATCAAATCAGTTTCTAAATCTCTACTTCATAATAAATATAGAATTTAATGAACTTCAATTTTTTCTTTGCTGGATGCACGCGCAACATGATTCACCCTTGTTATTAATGTTCTCTTGAAACGCGCACATCTAATTAGAAATATGAACGCACCCAAAAAATGGGAGGAATGCGGGAGATATCTCCGCTTTGGTTTGTTAGAAGCCATAAAAGACTAACTCCTATGGGTGAAACACTAATTTCAGGTTGCTCACTTGATTTTTCTGGAAAAAGCAATCAGCGAAATCTTTGAGTGAACTCAGATGAACTATGATTGTAGGATGTTTTGCACTTTTTTGTTTTGAAGTCATAATTATATTAGGCAATGAGCTAAGTATGATGTAGAGGGGATTTGACGTGGTTGAAGTGTTAGTTTTGTATTATTCGAGGACTGGTAGAACTGAAGCCTTAGCAAAAGCTATCGTCGAAGGCGTTGAAAGCGTTGAGGGAGCCTCAGCCAAAGTGAAACGTGTTGACTACGCAACTGTCAACGACTTCATCTCCTGTGATGCCGTAGCCTTCGGATCCCCAAACTACTTCAGTTACATGGCTGGAGTCATGAAGGACTTTTTTGACAAAGCGCTGAGCATGAGAGAAAGGGTCGCTGGCAAACCAAGTGTAGCCTTCACTTCAGGCGGTGGGTCAAGCAACTCGGCTCTATTGAGCTTGGAAAGGATGATCTCCTCCTTCAGACTGGAGAAAGTGGCTGACGGTGTAGTCTCTCAAGGAGAACCGAGTGAAGAGAATCTGAGAGCCTGCAAGAAACTTGGAGAAACATTAGCAAAGAGAGCGCTTGAAAGAGCTGAAGTCCCAAAAGACTAAGACCAGAAAAATCTAGCGGGCGCCGCCCTAGTTTCAACTTATCGCGTAGTTCAGAGCTTTTTCAGCATGAATACGAGTCGTGTCGTAAAGCCGAACACCGCAGTCCCTTTCCTTGATGAGTACGGGAATTTCTGTGCATCCCAAGACGATCCCTTCAGCTCCTTTCTCTTTCATTTTCTTCACGACCTTGACATATCCTTCTTTAGATTCAGTCTTGACAAGCCCTCCAATAAGCTCCTCATAGATCACCCTATTAACGAACTGTTGATCCTTCCCATCCGGGACCAAAGTGACTATTCCTCTTGCTTCCAAACCTGCTTTATAGAAATCTTTGCTCATGGTAAAGATTGTGCCCAAGAGTCCTACAGTTTTTATCCCTTCTTTCTTTATAGCTTCAGCCGTCACCTCGATGATGTTGATGAGTGGAATAGAAATTTCTCTTTGCACCTTGTCAAAGACTATGTGCAAGGTGTTGGCGGCAATTAACCCGAAATCGGCTCCTGCTTTCTCCAATGCCCTCAAGACTTCAATCATCTTGTCCGCGATGAGATCCCACCGTTCCTGATACTGCCAGTCAACAAATTCTTGAAAGCTGACGCTGTAAATGATTATTTCCGGATAACTGTAGTTCCCATATCGCTTGGTATATTCCCGAGTAATGTACTCATAGTAGATTGTAGTCGATTCAGGACTCACCCCTCCCAAGATACCAATCTTCTTATGCAAAATCATCCACCCACATGTGACTACCCCAAAGAACCATTTAAAACTTAGCTGAGGAGGTTTTAGGACAACAAACTTAACAGTATCTAGCTAGCGGAAGTTATTTATGTCTTCTCATTATTGGTCAAAGCTATGGATGTAACTGAAATAAGTAAAAAAATCTACGAGTTTGTGGAAAAAAGAGTTTCAGAACTAGGTTCAGAGCTAACTCCAGAACTTATGTTTATGCACCTTTCCGAAGAAATAGGTGAAATTGCTCGGCAATTAGTGAACAAGAATCTTTCAATGAGAAAATATAGGGAAGATAATCTAAAAGAAGAAATCGCTCAAGCAATACTTGACTTATTTGTTCTTTCCGAAATATTCGAGATTGACTTACCAAAAGAGATTAACAAAAAGATCGATGACATGGCAACAAGGCGGCAACAGTAGCTAGCTTATTACACGAGCTTAAGCTGCATACGGGTTCTGTCAAGGGTCGGGTGATGACTTGCACTTTGGATTGGGATTATTCATTTGTTTTCGCCTTTGACTTGTATCCACAAGCCTCAACTGGCGGTTAAGACGACCACACATCCTACGAGAAGTTACCAGAACCTTTTACACACATTAGCACTGGGTCAAAAAACCGAACAGTATCGCTGAGGAGATATACTGCGCGCGCTACGCGCATGCTGGAATACACCATGGAAGATCTGAAGAAGCGGAATGTGAATGTGGTCTACATAGATACTAGAGGAGACAATGCCAAA
>JACUTO010000128.1 GCA_014859755.1 Candidatus Bathyarchaeota archaeon | reverse complement strand
GACGAGCTGCGAGAAGAAAAAGACGAACTGCCTTTCCTGCGGAAATGGAAAAACAAAATCCCCAAGAAAATACTCTCACAGGGCAAACCCTTCAACCTTAAAGAGGAAAACAAAAAGAAGAAAAGCTAGCCAACTGACTCAAATTAAACGGTCTTTTAGCACATCTACATGTCTATCTTAGAACGCAGTCATAGAATAACAACTTTGCCGAATTTCATTTCTTATTTAATTGGTAAAAATATGATAATAGTGAAGCAAAGTTGAACAAAAATCAATGCTATCGTAACTTGTTTTTCAGTCATTGATCTTAAGTTCATCAGGAGATGGGTCCAACTGTATATCTTTCTTCCATACGGTGGATCGAGCTTCCCGTCTTCCCTCAATTTTCCGAGACAGGTTGCCCTAAATTTAACCCTCAACTTCAAAAAAAACTCGATAATGAATGGCAACATCACCAAGATCCCGCTTCTTTCCATATTCCCGACTATCACCCCAGCCGCAACCATCGAGCCAAGCAGATAGGTTAAAGAGTCTCCGGGCAAAATCTTTGCAGGATACCAATTATACCTGATGAAACCCGCCAAAGCGGCGAAGGCTGCCAAAAACACAACAGACCCGTTCAATACATCTGATCCGGCACCTCTATGCAGTAAACTAAAGATTCCGAGACCCAAGAAATAGACAATTCCCATTCCCGCCTCTAAACCATTGAATCCGGCGAGCAAATTAACGACGTTGGACGCCCCTACCATCCCTATCGGTATGAGCAAGAGAGGGTAGAAAACACCGAAATGGACTCTTCCTATGAAGGGAATTGCCATTGTGGTTTCCCCAGCGCTTATAACCATTAACGGTATTGCAGCCGGCAAAGTTAACAAAGGTTTGATCCACTGTGGAAACCCAACTCTGATGTCAGAGCCTTCCTTTGTCTTCACCGCCCTCGACTTGACGTTTAAATCATCTAACAAACCAACAAACATGACAATAAGGATGGAAGAGGTGACAGCTAGAAGCGGTATAACATCGATTTCCGAGCCGGAAACAAAAGTGTGTAAGCCTATGTAGCTCAACAATCCGGACAAAATTCCGAAGGCAACACAGATTCCTCCAGAAGTGGGTAGCTTTGGCCTACTCCTTTTCTGAAGGTCTAAGCCAACAATTCCAGCGAGGTAAAGAAACTTTATGAAATAGGGGGTAATGACAAAAGTTGTAACGAAGGATATCAGGATGGAAACCGACAAAATGATCGGAAAGATCATCTATTGCACCTCGATTACGTATTCTTAGTTTCCTTGGTTGTCGCTGCTCATAGTTTTCGACGGTTTTTTGAAATGTCTTTCTTCCTATTATAACTTGTGAACTGGAAATTCTAGCACAGTAAATAGCGCGTGCATCCAATCCGCTTTGCTATCTGGTCCAAACGCCCCTCCCAAAACCACGATACACGAATCCCTCTTTCTCAGCCTTGACAGGATCAACAACGTGCCCCATGTCTACTATCGCGGCAGGCTTCTTGACAAAAATCTTGATTCTCCTTAGATTCAACCGCCTGAACCGATCATGCCCCACTGCGATGATTATACAGTCTGCCCCTTCAACCGTTTTTGTTAACGTTGCCTCGGCAGAGTACCCCATTTTAGATAATTCCCTCTGGGAAAAGAAGGGATCATAAACTCGAACCGACACACCCCTCTTTTTTAACATGTTCACCAGTTTCTTTGTTGGAGAACCACGCGGTTCCTTCATGTTTGGGCAAGAAGAAACACCGAAAATCGAGATTTTAGCTCTTCTCAGAGGTTTTTGGCACGTCCGCAGAGCGTCCCTCACCAAACGTAGCGTGTGATCCAGCGTTTCATCATTTATTTTTCTCGCCAGCGTCAACATACGCAACTTTACGTCCATTGCCTCCGCCTCTTCGAGGAGAAGAAAGGAATCCTCTGGGGCGTGAACTCCAACGATCCTAGGAACCTGTAGGCAATGGTGAGGTTGCGGATTAACCGCGTTACACGCTTCAACAAAGTCTATTCCAGCTTTCTCGCAAAAGTGGGCAAACTCGTTTGCCAAGGCGACGTTAACGTCTCGATGTGCCTTTTCGAACAACTCTACGGCTTCTGCCGTCTTTATGTCTCTTACCTTAACTGTTTCTCCCTTCGTGATTGTGCCTAGAAGGAGACAGGCAACCTCTAAGCTTTGCTGGTTGATCGCACCAACAACTCTTGCGCGAGTGGTTATGTCTTCTAAGATCTGCTCTGGAGTGGTGCAGATTGGGCAATAGGCTAGGTCAAAGTCTATTCCAGCCTTTAATCCAGATGCGTTTTCAAGCGTCTCCTTGGCTAAGGTTTCAGTTATTCCTGGGCCCATGGTGCTTTGAAAAATGATTAGAGAACCGGAGCGTAGACCCATGCCTACCTCTCTACAGGTCTTTTCGACGTGTGAATAGTCGGGTTTTTTCTTTTTGTCGACGGGTGTTGGAACGTTGATTATTATGACATCGCTCGCTGAGGCTGCTTTTCTGGCATTGGTTGTGGCCGTAAAGTGGCTACTCTTTACTTGTTTCTCTATAAACGCGTGGAGTTGGGGCTCGGTGAAGGGAGACTTACCGTTTTTCAACAAGTTGACGATGCGTCGATTAGAGTCAACGCCGATGACCCTGAAGCCTACTTCAGCAAAAAGACAAGCAGTGGGCAAGCCGACCCGCCCGCATCCTACAACGCTAATTGTATATTTTTCGCGTTTTTCAGGCGTATCAACGTCTTCTCTTGCAAGCTTCATGGTCACGGCCATTTCGTTTCCCGTCGCTTCATTGTTTCCTTTTGTTATTATACATGTCGAACAACTTTGTTGTAAGCAAATAATCCGCGCAGACGAATGACTACGTTGAAATTTAACAAGAAGCTGTTCAAGATGCTGAGCCATTTTTGAAGCCAAATCCGCTTACATTAGGCATGCGCGCGCAGACATTTTTCCATTCGGTGCTTTCGAATGCTTGAGAGCAAAAATCCGTGCACACGTCAAAATCAGGAGATGCCAGAGTAGTTCCTGCTTTTCCTCAACAGTTCCTTAACTGGCGCATAAACCTGTTTAAGGGGCCACTTCACCTCTAAACCAGCAAACTTTAGCCTTGCAATGGTTGTGTTGTAACCGTCCATCACTTCTTCTTCGAGGTCTAACAGCAAGTGAGGGTCGATCTCAGCCAGTTTTTGCATCAAATTGTTTCGCTCCTCCGGAGTCATTATGCGGGGGTCTGCGCTCATAGAAGCAACATGAAAGCTCACGTTGTGATCTAGAAGGTTTCTGACGGCTTGGAAGGGAATTTCGAAGGCCTCTGGTTTGGCGCCGGTTTTCTTTGTGAAGTCTTCCGGGGTTCCCGCTTTCAAGGAAACTCTTACATGCGGCTTGGTGAACCTTGCGATCTCCCTAACGTAACCCTTGTCAACTCCGAAAAGGATTCCGTTTGTCTCTAGGATGAAGAGGGGGAACTCGGACTCCTCCACGTACTCTAACAAACGGAGAAGATGATCCCTGCCCAAGGTTGGCTCAGCTCCTGAGATGCGCAGTTTGTTGACCTTATGTCTGTGAGCCGCCTCCCTCAGCTGATCAAAAGCTTTTTCTGGTGAGTGAAAACGACCGAATTTTTCTGGGAAGTCGCGAGCCCAACTAACCCAGCAAAAGACGCATCGAAAACAGCATCCGACGCAGTATCCGGTTGCTATGCCCCCGTAGACACCGGTTGCGTAGAAATCTTCGTATCTGCGCTCCAGCCCTTCAGGTCCTCTTCTGGTGACTGTCTTTTCCGTTTCCTTGGCCAACTCTAGGGGGTCGAAGGGCTCGAAGTCTGGTGTGACGTAACGAGGATATTCTTTAAGTCTTTTCAAAGGGTAGCACGCTAAGAAATATTTGATCCGGAAGAATTTTACGTTTTTGACAAAATGGATAGACTGTTTTCAGTGTATGACGCCCAGCGATCTTAGGCGTTCCTTTGTGTAGTTTTCGAAAACCCACGTGTCATAAGAGGAGGAATAGGGATCTAAGCTTTTCTTGGCTAGGTTTTCGTAGATTTTTTTCTTAATCTCGTTTTCTTTCTTGGAATTTGCGTTGGGCATAGGGATACTTCTTGTTTTGGTTTACGTAGAACCTTTATTTCTATGCAAAAATATAAATATTGTCCACTTTATGTTATACGAATGTAAAGATAATGCTGCCAAAATCAAATAAATGTATAGCGAGGATGGAAAAGTATGGAGTTAGATGGAACAGATGTTAAAATCCTTAGAATACTACTTTCGGATGCTAGGCTTTCAAGCAGACAAATAGCGAGAAAAACCGGTGTCTCCATAGGAACAGTACTTTCAAGAATAAAAAAGATGAAGCAAACCGGAATAATAAAGGAATACTCTGCTATTATCGACCATGAAAAACTAGGCTACGAATTGACTGTGATAACTGAAATGACGATTTCTAAGGGCAGACTCTCAGAAATAGCCAAGGAGATCGCCAAGGTGCCTAACGTTTGTTGCGTTTACAACGTAACAGGCTTAACCGACGCCATGGTCATCGCCAAGTTTAAGAAGAGAGAAGAGTTGAGTGGCTTCACGAAATACCTGCTTTCCTTACCCCACGTGGAGAGAACCAACACGCATGTTGTTCTGACCACCATGAAAGAAGATTTTAGAGTAATTTAGGTGAGCGCGTAGCTGGATAAGATTTAATTCGAGGCTCACTGGTTAGTTTATTCTTGCTGGTTCGAAGCTGCGGGGGTTGCCAAGCCAGGTCAAAGGCGCAGCCCTGAGGCGGCTGTCCCGTAGGGGTTCGTGGGTTCGAATCCCACCCCCCGCAC
>JACUTO010000127.1 GCA_014859755.1 Candidatus Bathyarchaeota archaeon | reverse complement strand
TTTTGTATAGTTAATGTTTAAGAATGTCCTTTCTTGTCGCCTTTTTCAATCAATCACAAAGCTTAAAACAGAAATTCAATAAGACTTTGGGATGTGATGACTCATGTCTAAGGAAGATAAAATGTTAGAGGAGTTGAAGCGAATCAGAGAGTTGCTTGAGACTAAACCCCCTCCGCCGCCTCCAAAAGGATTGTGGAACGAGTTCTTGGACTTCCTTTCGAAATACAAGGTTATGGGTCTTGCTGTCGCCTTTATTATGGCCCTCTATCTCGGCACCCTAGTTCAAGCACTTGTCAAAGACTTCATTATGCCGTTAATAGGCCTTGCCGTACCCGGTCTTGCGGATCTAGCGACCTTGCAGATTACACTCAGCCAGCAAACATTTGGCGTAGGAGATTTCCTAGTAGCCTTGATAACATTCATAATCGTGGCCTTCGTAATCTTTCTACTCGTAAAAATAACCAAAAGATGGGGTATAGAATAATCCTCCGCTACCTTATTTTTTTCTTTCTTTTTAAGCATGCCTTTAACTAGTAGAGTAAGGTCTTGAAGGGATAAGAACCGAACAGAAAACTCTCGAGCTTAAAAAAAGAACCTCAAACTTTCATGTGAGGCGCCCCAAAATCACTAGCAGCATGACGTTGAGGTATAGAATGGTTAAACTTACAACGATGCCTTTGTCGAGGCGTAAGCCTTTTCCAAAGCAGAAGGCAGACGAAATCAGAAGCAAACTCCATATCTGGATAGCGAGAAGAAGATACCTCGCAACATCGTATGAGATAAACATGTAGATGTATGGAAACAGGGCTAAGGGAAACGCAGCGATGCCTATGCAGGTGAACAACTGGAGATTGCCCCCAGTCCGTCTGTAAAGTATGTAGATGAGAAGGTTTGACACCAGAAACAGCCCGATCCAGTTGGAAAGGAAAAGTGTGGCGATTGTTTCAACCCCGTAGCTGGAGAAAGGAAAATAGAAAAACAGCATAGGGTCGACGCTGGATAGGGCTGATCCAACTGCCCCCAAAGCCAATATCAACGCGGACACAGGCAACAACCTCAGAGGTCGAACCGTTTTGGCGAAAACCGGGGAGAGGAAAAGCCAGCGTCCCAAACGGTGACTAAAGGCCTCTCCAATCTCCAACGTAGGCGGCAAACTTCCGTCCCTCAACAGCCTGTGCAGCAAACGTCCACGGTCGTTCAACATGTACTTCCTGTGCTTATCTTGGGTGAGAAAGTCGGAAAGCATGTCCAGGTGGTAATACACGGTGCCAACGCCGAGCTCTAGTTCTTGCCGCAACTCCTTAAAGCCAATTTTACTTTGACTGCCCAGAATTTCAATTATTTTACGCCGCGCCGGATCCCTCAGCAAAGTATAGTAACGTGTTTTGTCTTCCGTAGGATACCACCACCCTCTGCTGAACCATGTATGCGATATTTATATCTTGAGGACTAGTGTGGTATGGTTTTTCCTTACCGTTATCCGTCTGAGTGCGGTGGATTTGCATTTGACAGAGTTTGTGATAGAAGTTCCTTCTAGACATATTTTACATCTTGCTGGAAATATTCTTTTTCAAGGAATACTGCCTTTATGCCGAGAACCGGAAGTAAATATCGATTAAATAATATATGGAGCACAAGCCAGATTGACCTATTACATAGCAGAAATCAGATTCAACAGAAATAAAAACTCAAAAAGAGAGGAAAAAATGAAAAAGCGGAGGCTGATCGTGCGTCTTACTGCCCTATTACTTGCTTTGGTACTGGTCTCCGCATTGGTCATGACTGTTCCAGCGGCAGTAGGTTCAAACCAGTCGGACCAGTTAGACTTGATCGAATCTCTACTGGAAGAACTTTCTAACGAAATTTCCAACAGAACAAAATATCCGGTGGAAGCCTTTGAACACAAAAATGAGGGCTCCGTGGAGGGAAAAAGGGGAGCACTCTGTAACAAGATTGGCGCCGTAATTAATCAGATTGAGGCTGGAGCTTTTGTGGGCGCCTTAGACAAACTGACGAATGACATTAAAGAAAAAATTGGAGAATGGATTGATGGTCAATGGGAAACAAAGCATGAACTCATTGAAAAGGTGGAGACTATTATTGAACTGATTGAATGCATTTTTTGCATAGACTTGAAGCCTCCTGAAATTATTGGTGTATTAAGGTATCCTGAAACTCCAAACTACGATGAAAACGTGACGATTATGGCCCAAGTCATCGATAGGGAAAGCGGAGTTGAATCGGTTATTCTCAGCTATCAAGTCAACTCAGCCAGCTGGATCAACGTAACCATGAATTTGGATGACGGGCTCTACGTCGCTGAGATTCCACCCCAACCATACAACACCACAGTGAGTTACAAGGTCTATGCCTATGACGAAGCCGGCAACCTTGCGATCTCAGAAACCTATTTCTACCTAGTCATCGATTCCTACCCTCCGACGATCTCCCACGTAGAACACGTTCCAGCTTCACCAAACTACAACGAAACAGTCACAGTCTCCGCAAACGTAACTGAGCCACCAGAAGCCAGTGGAGTCAAAAACGTCACGTTACTCTACAGGACGAACGGCGACTGGCAGCCCACAGAAACGACTTTAGAAGCTAATCTATACACCGGAATCATCCCAGCGTTTCCCCAAGAAACAGTAATCCACTATAAGATACGTGCCTTTGACAACGCCGGAAACTGGGCTGATTCTGACGTTCACGGCTACCCGGTGACCGACACTTACCTACCGTTAGCCAGAATCGACGAACCCGCTGACGGAAGTTATCTAGCCGGCATGGTCAGCGTGAAGGTTTACGTGTATGACGACAACTTCGACAGAGCAGAGCTAAAGATCAAAGACACTCTCGTGATGCAGTGGAATTCAACAGGACCACACGTTTTCGACTGGAACACAACCACCCCCGAATATCCCGACGGCGTCTACATCCTCCAGCTAACCGCATACGACATAGCTGGAAACTCTGATGCAGAGGCGATTGCAGTGATCTTAGACAACACTCCGCCCCTGATCGGCGTTCCCACATGGAGCCCCGAGGAACCGCTTGCTTCCGAAGAAATAGAAGTTAGTGTATGGGTGAGCGAGGGCGGATGTGCCAGCGGCGTTAAAAAAGTTACCTTATGGTATAGAACAGACGATGAATGGCACTTCCTAGGAATGGTGATGCCGAACGGACTGTGGACAGCAACTATTCCTGGACAGAGTGCTGGCGTCAACGTCGAATTCTACATTGAAGCCCACGACAACGTGGGAAACGGCGACAAAACGTCAACCTACGACTACACGGTGAAGGCCCCTCCAAACCTTCCCCCCGTAGCCAACTTCAGCGAATCGGCGGAAACCGTCTCAACAGGCGAAGTGATCCATTTCAACGCATCCGACAGCTACGACCCAGACGGACACATAGAGAGTTACTTCTGGGACTTCGGCGACGGAACCAACATCACGGTCACGAGCGCCTTCGTAGACCACGTATACGCAGATGACGGTGTCTACACCGTCACCTTAACGGTCACCGACAACGATGGATCAACAGCCACCGCCATCTCAACCAAAACCGTTTCAAATAGACCTCCAGTTGCATCGTTTACCGAGAATGCAACAACGGTGCTCACCGGAGAAATCATCCGCTTCGATGCATCTAGTAGCGAAGACTCAGACGGCTACATAATCAGTTATCTCTGGGACTTCGGTGACGGAACAAACGCCACTGACGTGACAGTGGACCATGCATACGATGAGGATGGAAACTACACGGTAACCCTGACTGTGACGGACGACGACGGAGCTTCTTGTTCGATGAGTGCTACGAAGATAGTGGAAACGGAGGCGGTTGGATGGCCTTTAGCCTTGCTCGCAGCGATCGGCTTGGGCATCGCGGCCTTAACCGCAACTCTTCTGTATGGTTTGTATAGGAGAAGAAGGAAGAGGGGAACGGCTTCAAACCCTGGAGGCAAAACCCTCGTTACCCTTTATGTTCCATCGAAGCTCTTGGCTGGTTACAATTAGAGTTGCTTTTGTTACGTTTGTCGTGGTTCTTGGGGCTTCATCGTTTATTGGTTTCACGCGCGACGGCATGCCTCATCAGAGAGAGAAAGGAGTTTCGGACATAACACGAAGGCTGGCCACGCGTGTTACCTTCCTTTCAACCTCCACCCCAAGTTGGTGTCTTAAGACGTAATATATTATATATTCTGTCTTATAAAAAGTTTGTTGATCCAGCTTAGCCTATGGCTAGGACTCCTTCGAAGATTTTTTCTTCGGTGACCTCCAGTTCTTTTGAAAGCCAGATTTTTAGGAGGCGGGCGTTTTGCGGAAACTCTCCCGTGTAGGTTAGGACTTTGCCGTTTTTCAGGGCGTCTGCTTGGAAGGATTTTTCTGTTTCTTTGAACTGGTAGGAGACTGTGTCTGCGTTTGCTGCTAGGGTTTTGAAGTCTTGCCATTGTTTGCATTTCACGATTACTGGGGGACCGTGGATGTAGGCTGGAGCTTCTCTGGGGGAGGTGATGTATTTTATGAGGCCGGTGATTTCGGTTTGGAGGGTTGCGAGGCGCTCTTCTATTTTTTCGAATTTGTCTGTTATTTCACCGGTTTCTCCTAGGCTTTCAGTTATGATGCCTAGTTGGCCGATGAGGCGGTCTAGGTCTTTTTCGTGTTCTCTGAGGACGTTTATGATGAAGTCGAGGGCCTCTAACGCTTCGTCTTTGCCGGGTTTTTTCGCCATGTGGCTGTCTCCTTGTGCGTGTATAGTTAAAGGGCTTCTAGACAAATAAACATAATGCATTGATAAACCATATCGTTAGGTTGGGGCGTGCATACTAATTAACAATTCAAACCAAC
>JACUTO010000126.1 GCA_014859755.1 Candidatus Bathyarchaeota archaeon | reverse complement strand
AAATCGAGGAGAAGTGGCAGCGGAAATGGGAAGAGATGGGCGTGTACCATTTTGACTGGAAAGACCGTAAACGTCCAGTCTACACCATAGACACTCCGCCTCCCTATCCATCCGGCAGCTTCCACATGGGAAACGTCCTCAACTGGACCTACTTCGACATGGTAGCCCGCTACAAACGAATGCGCGGATACAACGTTCTATTTCCACAGGGATGGGACTGCCACGGCCTCCCCACCGAAGTAGAAACCGAAGAAGAGTATGGCATCAAAAAAACAGAAATGCCTCCAGCAGAATTCATCAAACTCTGCAAACAATTCGTCAACAAATACATAGGTGTCATGAAGAAAGCCGTCACACGGCTCGGATGCTCCATAGACTGGACCACAGAATACAAAACCATGGACCCAGACTACTGGGGACGCACCCAGCTCTCCTTCATTCTTCTCCACAAAAAAGGCATGATATACCAAGGTACACACCCCATCAACTGGTGCCCCAGCTGCGAGACAGCCATAGCCGACGCAGAAGTGGAACACGAAACCAGAGAAGGCACACTCCACTACATCAAATTCAAACTAGAAAACAACGAACACCTAACTATAGCCACAACACGTCCCGAATTCCTCCCAGCTTGCGTCACAGTAGCTGTTCATCCAAAGGACCGGCGCTACAAAAAATACATAGACAAAACCATCACGGTTCCAGTCGCCAACAGAAAAGTCAAAATAATTCCAGACAACCTCGTGGACCCCAAATTCGGAACAGGCATCGTCATGATATGCACCTACGGCGACAAAGCAGACGTAAAAGCCGTGGCAAAACACCACCTACCAGTCGTAATCATCATAGACGAAAAAGGAAAAATGAACCAAAACGCCGGAAAATACGCCGGACTAACCATCCAAGAAGCAAAAAAAGCTGTAGCCACAGACCTACAAAAAGACGGTCTCATAGAGAAAACTGAAAAACTCCAACAAGAAGTCGGAGTATGCTGGAGATGCAAAACCCCCATAGAAATCCTAGAACGAAAACAATGGTTCATGAAAACCCGCATCCTAACAGACGCCGTGAAAAAGAACACCCTAGAAATCGCATGGTACCCAGACTACATGAAAAACCGCATGATAGACTGGGCCAAATCCCTAGACTGGGACTGGGTAATCTCCCGCCAAAGAATCTTCGCCACACCCATTCCAATATGGTACTGCAAAAAATGCGGAGAAAACATCCTAGCCGAACCCGACTGGGTCCCCATAGACCCAAGAACAGAAGACCCCAAAATCGAAAAATGCCCAAAATGCGGCTCCAACACCTTCACGCCTGAAACAGACGTACTAGACACATGGTTCGACTCCTCCATCACATGCGCCGTACACGCAGGCTGGCCAGATCGCCAAGACTGGCACAGACTATACCCAGCCGACCTCCACACCTCAGGCTACGACATCATCCGCACCTGGGCCTACTACCTCATGGTCCGCCATCTAGCCCTCTTCGACGAAAAACCCTACAAAAGCGTCCTAATCAACGGCATGGTTCTGGGAAGCGACGGAAGAAAAATGAGTAAATCCCTAGGAAACTACGTAGCCACCCCCGACGTCTTCAACAAATACGGAGCCGACGCCCCCCGACAGTGGGCAGCCAGCGGAGGAGCCACCGGCTCGGACATACCGTTCCGCTGGGCAGACGTCGAATACGGATGGAGATTCCTCATAAAATTGTGGAACGCGGCCAGATTCGCCAGCCTCCACCTCCGAGACTACACACCCAAAGAAAACGTCGAACTGGATCAGCTAGATCGATGGCTACTGAGCAAGATGGAAAAAGTGACTCAAAGAGCAACCGTAGCCCTAGAAAACTGTCAATTCAACATAGCCACCGAAGAAATCAGAAACTTCACTTGGCATGAACTCTGCGACCAGTATATCGAAGCCATAAAACATAGACTCTACAAACCCGAGACATACGGCGAAGAAAAGAAAGAAGCCGTCCAATACTGTCTCTACACGGCGATTTATCGAACCCTTCAGCTTCTCGCCCCTATTTCTCCCCACATAACCGAGGAAATATATCAAATCATGTACATGGACGATAAGAAACACAGAAGCATCCACGTTTCTCCATGGCCCCTTCCAAGGAAAGAAGAAATCGACGAAGAAATAGAGAGACACGGTGACCTAATCATGGCCACAATAGGAGAGATTCGAAGGGACAAAGCGGAGAGAAAAAAGCCGTTAAATGCGCCCATCAAGAAACTAACCATATATGCAGGCAGCAAGAAAAGCGCGCAAATTCTGAACCAAGCCGTAGAAGACATCGCTGGAACATGCAAAACAGAGAAAATCGAGATCACGCCGGTGAAAGGGAAAGGAAGAGAAGTGCAAGGATATCCTGATGTCCAGTTTAGCGCCGAATATTAGCTTGAAGGCTTGTAGCGAAGAATAGCTGCTATTCCACCGAAGGAGTTCTTCAGCATCTGCCCCTCTTCCGTCTCAACCGATATGATCTCCACATCTGTCCCGGTCTCTTCAGCCAATTCAGCTAGGTCGTCAATGAGGCCTTTTGCATCTGCTACGACAAGGGTAGGAATATTACATTTTGGACAGGGTTTTCCATTTAGACTTTGTTCAAAGTCTGGAAGCAGATGATTCTTCATCGTCTCCTGTTTGGTGTAGTCGCAGGCTGTGCAGTTCACGGTGACTCGAACCACATCGAGGCCTTCAGAAAGCAGGAGAGTTTTTACGATCCCTGATTTTAGGCTTAGTCTCACCTCGTTTTCGCCGTAGGTGGCTAAGCCGGTGTCGTGGCCGATTTCGTAGAGGAAGCCTTGCATGATTCTTTTTTCCTGAACGTATCGAATGCGCCGCAAGATTTCGGGAGAACGTTCAACAACTTCCTCCACTCCCTGTTCATCCACATATGCGGTGTCTATGGTGGCTATGATCTTGTCCTTCAACGTGTAATGAAGGTAGCTTCCCTTCTGAAAATCATATTTTATGGGCCCTGGTCCTCCCATTATTAAGCCCTTCAGATCAGGTAGAGGCAGAAAAATTTTGTCGGCGTGTTCTCCGATGCGTTTGAAGTAGTTCACTAGTTTGGCTTCTCGCTGTCTTTCAAATCTTCTGGCAGACTGACCTCCGGCTCGAAATTTTCCAGGCACGCCTGACGTAATTTTTTCCATTATTTCTAAGCGTTTGCCTTGAAGGACGGCGTAGGTTGCTGCACTAGCGTCCATCACAATAATTCCATACGTTTCTTTCGCCTTCAAAAATTCTTGGAGGTGTTCAGTGTGGAACCTAGAATCGCAGCGGTAGAGATAAACTTGAATGGGCTCGGGGGGAGGTATTACATAAGTTTCGATTCTTTCGCTTCCAGGACCGTTTTGAGGGATGGCTCCGCAGAAGATTACCAGACCGTTTTCAGGCACCTTCTTGAAGAGTTTGAGACGCTGCGTGACTTTGACGATGGCGTCTTGAACATTTTTTCGAGTGGTGGTAGATTTTATGTTGGAAGCTGTTCCGTACTCCTGCTTAAGCATAGAAACCACTTCGCTGATTTGACGACCAGGCGGCACGTAGAGGGAAACAAGTTCTGTTCCTCTGCCTTCCTTGGACGCCAGCGTTTCCAATGCTCTTTTCAGACGAAATCGCTGGAGGGATGTTCGTTTGGTACTCAAATTGCTGTTCCACGCCTTGACCGTAGAGCTACACCGCAGTGGAACAGATAAAAGTTATCATCCTCTTATGTAGACTAATTTTGGTGGACTAGGATCATGATAGGCTTAGATGCTTGTCCAAACTCTCGGTTTAGGTGTTGATGCTGGAGGGCAATGTTATTCAAATTGATTTCACGTTATCTATGCTTGAGGCGGGAGGAAGCTGTTAGCTCACAGACTCGTATTCGTTGGGCATATTTCCGTAGATAAAATCGAGAACATTAACGGCGCTAGGGTTCAGCCAGGAGGAGCCGCATTATACGCCGCAATGGCAGCCAGAACACTATCAACAAATGTAACGTTAATCTCAGCTATGGGAAAGGACTATGACTTTCCAGACGCCCTGAACCTTTTAGATTCTAAAGACGTGAAAACGTACAACATGCCCTCCACAAGGTTTCACATCAAATACAACAAACGCTGGGAAGCCCGATACCTCAAAACCATCCACGGCGCCGGCTCCAAAATAACTTCCAGAACAATTTCAGCGAGATGGCTTAGATCCAAGAGCATATTCCACATATCACCTATGAGAGCCGCAAAAGTCGCTAGAATCCTCGCCAAAATAAAGAAAGCGTCGCCAGAAACCAAAGTTTCGGTTAACACGTGGATGGACTATATTAAGGAGGGGCGAAGAAGCAGGGAAACACTCAAGGATCTTGCTTTGAAAGCCGACTTTTTCATCTTAAACGATTCCGAAGCCAAAGCTTTGACACAAACCGACTCCATTTCGTCGGCCCTGAGACTTCTTAAGGCTAAGATGCTGATCGTTACGCTGGGAAGCCTCGGAGCCATAATAAGCGGGGAGAACATGGGAATGCAGATGATTCCCGCTTTGAACATATCACCGGAAAAAATTGTTGACACAACAGGAGCTGGAGACGTATGGTGTGGAGCGTTTCTAGCCACATACAACTTGACCGAAGACTTAACAAAGTCTGTGAGCGTTGCATCCATAATCTCCAGCATAAAATGTTCAGACTGGGGCTTCAACAGCCTCAAGAATCTGCGGTTCAAAGAACCCAACGACGTGATCGAGTTCGTCATAGGACTAAAGGAAGGCGGTCTCCAAAAAAGAATACCAGACTACGTTGACGAATAAACTACCTGTTGCAATGTTCGTATCCACCAGGAAACTAGAAGAAAACACAATTCAGGCTGGAGTGGACCCGGATAGGTATAAACATC
>JACUTO010000125.1 GCA_014859755.1 Candidatus Bathyarchaeota archaeon | reverse complement strand
AGGCCTGTGGGATGAAATTGGACAAATTCCATATCCTTTAGAGGTACGCCCGCTCGATAAGCTATAGCCATGCCGTCACCAGTCGCTGTGTGTGAAAATGTTGTAAACTCGTATATGCGGGCGTAGCCGCCAGTCGCCATTATGATGGCTTTCGCGCGTAAGGCATGCATTTCGCCTGTCTTCAGTTCTATGGCTGTTAAGCCCTTGGAGATGTTGTCCTCAATAATGATGGATGTGGCGAACCACTCGTTATAGAACGTTATGTTCTCTTGCATTATGGCTCTCCCGTATAGTGTGTGCATTTCATGAAGCCCTGTCATGTCGGCTGCGAAGCAGGCTCTCGGGAAGCTGTGTCCGCCGAAGGGGCGTTGATTTATTTTTCCGTCTGGAGTTCTACTCCATGGGCATCCCCAATGCTCTAATGTAATGACCTCTCTGGGGGCTTGTTTTACAAAGAATTCTACAACATCTTGATCTGCCAAGAAATCCGAACCCTTAACCGTATCCCAAGCGTGGAGATCGTAAGAATCTCCTTCTCTCAGAGTGGCAGCTGTTCCGCCTTGTGCGCAAACAGAATGCGAGCGTATAGGGTAAACTTTTGAAAGGACAGCCACATCGATTTTGTCGCTGACCTCTGCAGCAGCGATAGCAGCCCTCAGGCCGGCTATACCAGCTCCAACAATAATTATGTCATGAGTTACCGTTTCCATTCATCTCACCTGTGGCATGTACCGCGTGACTCTTGCAAGCCAATTCTAGCTTCTGATAGACTTAGGTCTATCGTCTTTTCTCGGACTGACGTTGAAGTTTGGTCATGCACCCAGCTTTTGATAAATCTTTAGCCTCCCCTCTTCTACTTTCTTTTGGACATCTTCAAAGAGGTTATTTCCATGGGCGTCGATGGCTACAGTTAATGGTCCGAAATCTTCAACTTCCAAAACCCACATGGCCTCTGGCATTCCTAGGTCATACCACTCCACACTTTTCACATTCTTTATGGCCTTCGCCGCCAGAACCGCTGCTCCTCCAGTGAAAGCTCCGTAAACTGCCCCATACTGTTTCATAGCATCGGTGGTCTTCTTGCCCATGCCCCCCTTCCCTATCACCACCCGAACCTTGAAATTCTTGATGAATTCGTCTTCGAACAGGTCCATACGCGTACTCGTTGTCGGACCAGCCGCCACCACCATCCATTTATCATCCTCCTTCTTTACGATGGGGCCGCAATGGAAAACCGCTAATCCTTGCAGGTTGATAGGCAGCGCTTTTCCTTCTTTATGGAATTCCAGTGCTCTTCTGTGGGCTGCATCCCGAGCTGTAATCATGGTTCCTGTAACGTAAATGACATCGTTCACCCTAAGTTTTCGTACGTCTTCCTCTGAAATTGGAGTCTTGAATTTGTATATCGCCATTTTTCACACCACCTTGTGGGTTAAATATTCAATTTTTCCATCAGGGCAGATACGAGCTGAAGCCCTCCTTGCCGCCCAGCATTGAACCGCCACCGCCACAGGATAGGACGCAGGATGTCTATGGGCGTAGTCAACCTTTACACCCAAGACCGTAAACTTGCCTCCCAGTCCCATCGGTCCAATTCCAGTGGAGTTTGCGGCTTCATACAGTTCTTTCTCAAGCTTTGCTAGGTTCAGATCAGGATTGGGCTGGTCTAAAGGTCTCAGCAAGGCCGCTTTCGCCAGTTTCATAGCAATATCCGCTCCTCCACCTACTGCAACGCCCAAGATGTTTGGGGGACAAGGCTTGGCGCCAGCGTTAATCACTGTGTCCACAACAAATTTCTTTAATCCGTTGACGCCCATGCCTGGGCTAAGCATGCCTAAGGCGCAAACGTTTTCGGATCCGCCTCCTTTGGGCATAACCGTAATTTCAAGGGTGTCTCCGGGCACGATCTCCCAGTTTATGAAGGGAATGAATCTTCCAGTGTTGTCTCCCGTATTCTTTTGGGTGAAGGGATCAACGGCGTTGGGGCGGAGGGGCACCTCTTTAGTAGCCCTCATTGTGGCGTTGCGGAGAGCGTTTTCAATTTTGTCTAAACCCTTTACTTGGCCACCCGCCTTCACGTAAAAGATGATGACGCCAGTGTCTTGACACATGGGAGTACGCGTTTTCTCAGCCAACTCCACATTGTCTAATATGGCTTTCAGCTGGGTTTTTCCAGCCTCGCTTTCCTCTTCACGGTACGCCCGCTGGAGAGCCTCTTTCACGTCCTGCGGCAACTCTGTGACTGCCAGTTGCAAGAGTTTGACGGCGACATCCTCCACAATATTTTTAGTTATCAATTTTTTCCTCCATGAAGAGCATATAATTTGAATTTTAAATCTTATACCTTTTACTGCTGTGGTCAAAAGTTAGATTAGTTTCAGTCTCCACTCATAGAATATTTTATCTGTTCCTTCGTCTAACTTAAATATGCACACCCTAAAACTTCTAAATCGGAAATTGAGGCGCCAAAATGACTGAAGAGGTAGTTCTAGAAAAAAAGAAATACGAATGTCTAGAAGACCTTCCAGGCATAGGCCCAGCCATATCTCAAAAACTGCGGGAACTAGGATTCCACACCGTGGAGTCTCTAGCCACAGCAACAGCAAAAGAACTAGGACCAGCAGGCATAGGCGAAAAAAAGGCGCTAGAAGTCATCCGCAAAGCGCGTTCAAGTATGGCCCTCACCTTCATCAGAGTAGACGAATTGCTAAAGATGCGTCAAACCGTCCTACGCCTAACAACGGGAAGTAAAATGCTGGATGAACTGCTGGGGGGAGGCCTCGAAACCCAAACCATCACAGAATTCTACGGGGAATATGGAAGCGGTAAAAGTCAAATGTGCCATCAGCTGTGCGTAAACGTGCAGTTACCTCCTGAACGAGGGGGAATGGGTGGCGCAGCCCTCTACATCGACACAGAGAATACTTTTAGAACCGAGCGCATCGTTCAAATGGCGCAGCATCTAGGCTTGGACCCAGAAGAGGTGGTTAAGAACATCATTTTTGCTGAGGCATACACATCAGATCATCAGATGTTTCTCGTCGACAACGCAGATAAGGTGGTTAAGGAAAACGGCATCCGCTTGATTATTGTGGATTCCTTGACTTCCCACTTTAGAAGCGAATATTTGGGCAGGGAAATGTTAGCTGAGAGGCAGCAAAAACTTAACAAACACATGCACAAACTGATTCGGTTGGCTCGAGCCTTCAACGCCGTAGCGGTTGTAACGAACCAGGTGATGTCTAAGCCAGACGTTTTCTTCGGTAACGCCGTACATCCTGTGGGCGGTCACATAGTTGCCCACACCAGCCACACACGCATCTTCCTTAGAAAGTCCGCCCGCGGACCCGTAAGAATCGCACGTCTTGTTTCAAGTCCTTATCTGCCTGAAGGAGAAAGAATTTTCAAGATTACTGAAAACGGGATAGAAGGCGTAACAGAAGAAGACAATCCGAGACGAACGTAAAATGCCCATTTCAAGGGTCTTTGTAACTCGATTCTTTCAGCTCGCAACAAGAAGGCGATTCGCCGAGGCAGAACGAGTGCTCGAGCGAATAAAACTAAAAGTGCAGGAAACCGAATGGAACAGAGGATACTTTGAAGCCCTCAACGGCATACTCTTGACCCATAAATCAAACGACGAATACGCATTTCTCCAAAACCTAGACCTCAACAACGAAAATGAGCTAAAAAAATATCGACGAGAGTTTTTGAAACAATCCAGAAACAAGATTCACGCAGATTATGACCGCGGTTTTTTCTCAGCCTGGGCAGACTACATGCGTATATCGATAAGGATGAGAGAAAATCCAGAAACATCCAAGTAACCCGTGAAATCTTAAGAAAAACATATTTTAATTAAGCCGTGCAAAAGAAGGGGTTCAGTGATAAAAATGGACGTTGATGACGTAAAAATTGGGACCATGAGCGCTTTTCTTCCTCCTTTCGATAGAGGCATCAACACAATCAAGAGAATTGAGGAAACAGGCTATGATTCTGCGTGGTGGTTAGACCATTTAATGGGTTGGGTACCCGAATCAATATGGACTCCTGACATTGTTGAGTTAGCAGCGTACCAAGAAAATCCCCACGTGTTCTTTGAAACCCTCTGCACCATAGCTGTTGCAGCATGGAACACCAAAAAGATTCTCTTGGGACCAAGCGTTACTGAAACTTTTAGGAGACACCCAGCTATGCTCGCTCAGGCCTTTTTGACCCTAGATCATATATCTAAGGGGAGGGTGATTCTCGGAATCGGTGCAGGTGAAGGAGAAAACATCACACCCTACGGGATTGAATGGAACAAGCCAGTGAGCAGGATGGAAGAAGCCATTAAGATAATCCGGTTACTTTGGGAAAACGATAAAAAAGTTGATTTCGACGGAAAATTTTGGAAACTAAAGGACGCGGTTCTTGGTTTAGAACCCTATGAAAAAGGAAAGTATCCTCCAATATGGATTGGAGCCCATGGACCTAAAATGCTTGAAATAACTGGAAGACTGGGAGACGGATGGTTGCCAGCGGCTCCAGATGTCGACTTCTATAAGGAAGGCCTAGGAATCATAAGGGAATCTGCAAAAAAGGCGGGTCGAGATCCAGAAGAGATAACTCCAGCAATATGGTCTTACGCGGTTTTGGATGAAGACCATGATGAATGTCTTAGGATGCTTGAAACACCGCTAGCAAAAAACTACATGTTGACTTTACCGAATGAGGTTTTTGAGCGCTATGGTATTCAGCATCCCTTTGGTGAAAACTACTACGGACTCCTCGATTTTATTCCCACGAGGTACGATCGAAAGACGGTGCTGGACGCATTAGAAAAGATTCCTAGGAAGATATGTGAAGACGCCTACGTGCATGGTACTCCAGACGAAATAATAGGTCAAATAGAAAAGTTCGC